>JBFLXF010000371.1:0-1539 GCA_040757515.1 Actinomycetota bacterium | reverse complement strand
GGGGGGGGGCTACCCCCCCCGCCGCCGCTCCTCCACGCGCGGGACTCTACGGGGCGCAATCGGGCGCGGGGTTCCGGGCGGCCCGGCGTAGTGTTCGGCGTAAGAGCTCCTCCGTAGGGGTTCTGCGCGCCGCAGGGTATTCCTTTCTAGAGAGAAGCGTTACAATGCCGGCAGGTAACGCAAAGGGATCTATGTCGCCCAGGGAAAGCCGGGAAGGGTCCTTGTCCCGGGGACCGTACGAGGGCGGGGTTGCCCGTCCGCTTCGGGTCGTTCGGAGCGGTGGCGCAGGACGCGCGGGTGCCTCCGCTTCGATGCTGCCGGCCGAGATCTCCAGCTTCGTCGGGCGCGAGCGGGAGCTTTCGGCGCTAAAGGAGCTGCTTGCCGGTGTCCGGTTGCTTACGCTGACCGGCCCGGGGGGCTGCGGCAAGACGCGGCTCGCCTTGCGGGCGGCGCGCGAGGTGGCGGAAGAGTTCGAGCGCGGTGTGTGGTGGGTGGAGCTGGCCTCGCTCTCCGGCCCCGAGATGGTGGCGCAGGCCGCGGCTGGGGCAGCGGGGGTGCGGGAGGTGCCGGGACGCTCCCTGATACGGCTGCTCGCCGAGCGCCTGGGGGAGGATAGGGCGCTTCTGGTGCTGGACAACTGCGAGCACCTGATCGGGGCTTGCGCCGCGCTCAGCGAGACCCTTCTGCGCTCCTGCCCCGGGCTGAGCGTCCTCGCGACCAGCCGCGAGGCCCTGGGCGTCGCCGGGGAAACCGTCTGGCTCGTGTCCCCGCTCTCTGTGCCGTCTCGCCAAAGCGCGGAGGATCCCAGTTCGCTGGAGCGGTACGAGGCCGTTCGCCTGTTCGCGGAGCGGGCCAGGGCCACCGCTTCGGGCTTCGAACCGATACGGCAGAACCTCCCCGCCATAGCCCGCGTCTGTCGCCGCCTCGACGGCATCCCGCTGGCTGTGGAGCTCGCGGCGGCCCGAACGAAGATGCTCTCGGTGGAGCAGATCGCCGGTCGGCTGGAGGAGGACGTCTTCAGGCTCCTGACGGACGGCAGCCGGACGGCCCCGTCCCGCCAGAGGACGCTACGGGCGACGATGGATTGGAGCTACGGGTTGCTCTCGGAGGACGAGAAGGTCCTGTTCCACCGGCTCGCCACGTTCTCAGGCGGGTTCATACTGGAGGCCGCGGAAGGGGTGTGTGCCGGGGAGGGCCTGGAGCGGGACGAGGTGTTAGATCTGCTCTCCCGTCTGGTGGACAAGTCGCTGGTGGTGGTCCACCAGCACAGCGGCGAGGCCAGGTACGGCCTCTTGGAGACGGTCAGGCAGTACGCCCGGGAGAGGCTCGCCGAATCGGGGGAGGCGGCGACGGTAGAGATGGGCCACGCGAGGTTCTTCCTGCGGCTCGCCGAGGAGTCAGAGCCCGCCATGCTCGGTGCCGGACAGCTTGAGTGGCTGGAGCGTCTCGAGCGGGAGCACGCCAACCTCAGGGCGGCTCTGGGGTGGCTCTTGGAGGAGCGGGAGACGGAGCGGGGCCTCAGGTTCGCGGCAGCGCTGG
>JBFLXF010000370.1:0-3473 GCA_040757515.1 Actinomycetota bacterium | reverse complement strand
CCGCCCGCGCGCTCGTCGTACCGGGCGGCTTGTCCAGCAGGAGTGCGCCGGAGAGGGCCGGTGCGGCTATCGGGCGCCTCCGAGGTCCACGCCCCGCTCCTTAAGGACGGCGAGCAGCTCCTCCTTCGCCTCCCGCGGCGTCATTTTGGGCCGGGTGTAGCCGGCGGCGAGCCTGTGACCGCCGCCGCCGAAGAGGCGCGCTATCTCGCCGACGTCCACCGTCTCCGAGCGCAGGGAGCCCTTCGTGCCCTGCGGCACCTCCCGCAGATGAGCGACGACGTCCACTCCCGCGACGGTGCGGAGGTGATCGATGGCCTCCTTGGAGTCCAGCTCCGTGCCGCCGGTGCGCTTGTAGTCTGAGTTGTCTACGGTGGAGACGATCACGTCGCCGTAGCGCTCGGCGTTCTGGAGGGTGGCCCCGACGATCCTGAGCTGCTCGATCGTGCCGGTGCGGTTTATGCGGTCGTCCACCTCGGCGGGGACGACGCCGGCGCGCAGGAGGTCGGCGGCCAGCTCGTGCATCTCCGGCGAGACGTTGCGGAAGCGGAAGCCGCCCGTGTCGGTGCGGATGCCGGTGTAGATCGCCTCCGCGGCCTCCCGGTCCATCTCGACGCCCAGCGTCCGGTAGAGCTCCGCGACGACCTCCGCGCTCGCCGCGGCGCGGGGCCTAACCAGGTTGTACTCCGCGTAGAGCGGGTTGTCCTCGTGGTGGTCGAGGTTCAGGCGGGCGCCGGAGTCGGGGATCGGAACGCCGGTGCGGTCGGGACGGGAGGTGTCCACCACCAGCAGGTCGTGACCGGCGGGCAGCTCGCGCAGGGCATCGGGGATCAGCCACGAGAGGTAGTTCGGGACCTCCTCGGCGTGGCAGAAGACCGCCTCGGCGCCCAGGAAGCGCATGAGACGCAACAGCGCCGCCGAGGCCCCTATCGCGTCGCCGTCGGCCCCGACGTGCGTGGTGATCGCCACCCGGTCGAGAGTCCGAAGGAACTCTGCGACCTCCTCGACCGTGTTATTCCTGGTGCTCGTCCTCATCCGCTCTTACCTCCCTCAGGGCGGCCTCTATCTTCGTCGCCTGCTCGACCACCGGGTCCGGCTCGAACCGGAGCCTCGGTGTCCGCTTGAGGCGCGTCTGCGCCCCGACGGCGGATTGTATACGTCCGGCGGCGCTCTGCAGACCCGCGTGGGCCTCCCCGGCGCTCCCTGCGGCCAGAACGCTGTAGAAGACCGTCGCCTGCGCGAGGTCCGGGCTCACCCGGACGTCCGTGACGGTGACGAGGCCCTTTATGCGCGGGTCCGAGAGCGAGGCGACCTCCTCGCCCACGATCTCCCTCAGCTGAGATTCTATCTTGCGCGTCCTGCCGCTCACGAGATCCGCCCCCTCAAAGCTTCACGAACTCCTCGCGCCACTCCACTATCGCCAGCTCCTCGTAGTTGAGGAGGATGCGGCGCAGCTCCTCACGCCGCTCCTCCGCCGCCCCGTAGGAGGGGGCGGCGAGCGCTATCTCCACCGTCGCCCGCTGCCAGGAGTCCTGGTGGTCGGACTCGACGACGGAGACGTTCTTGCGGCGCAGGCGGTCCTTCAGGGAGCGGATCGTCTGCCTCTTCTCCTTGAGGCTGGAGGAGAAGGGCAGCTCCAGCTCCAGCCTTACGGCGCAGAACAAAGGCTACGCTCGCCCTTCGCCTAGCGCGGGACCTCGACGACCTCGAAGAACTCCAGGACGTCGCCCTCCTTGACGTCGTTGAAGTTCTCGACGCCGACGCCGCACTCGAACCCCTCGCGCACGCTGCGCACGTCGTCCTTGAAGCGCTTGAGGGAGGCGATGTTCCCCTCGTAGATGACCGTGCCGTCGCGCACGACGCGCACCCGGTTGTTGCGCGAGATCTCGCCGGAGGTCACGTAGCAGCCGGCGACCGTGCCCACGTTCGGGACGCGGAAGGTCGCGCGCACCTCGGCGGTGCCGGTCTCGCGCTCCTCCCTCTCGGGGGCGAGCATGCCGCGCATGGCCGCCTCGATGTCCTCGAGCGCCTTGTAGATCACGTCGTAGGTCCGGATCTCCACGCCCTCGCGCTCGGCGACCTGCTTGGCCGTGTTCGTCGGGCGGACGTTGAACCCGAGCAGGATGCCGTCGCTCGCCGAGGCGAGCATCACGTCGGAGTCGGTGATCGCGCCGACCCCGCTCCTGACGACGTTCACCCGCACCTCGTCGGTGGAGAGCTTCGCGAGAGCCTCCTTGAGCGCCTCCACCGAGCCCGCCACATCCGCCTTGACGACGAGGTTGAGCTCCTGCACGCCCTCGCCGCCGAGCAGATCCTCAAGCGTCCTGCGGGTGCCGCCGCTCTGGGCGAGTTCCTGGCGCCTGAGCCGCTCCTCGGCCTGCTGCGCCCGGTCGCGCGCGATGCGCTCGTGGGCGACGACCTCAAAGCGCGTCCCCGCCTCCGGGACGCCCGAGAGACCCAGGATCTCGACCGGCTCTCCGGGGTGCGCCTCCTTGATGCGCTTGCCGGTGTAGTCGAGCATCGCGCGCACGCGCCCGTAGGCGGTGCCCGCGAGCACCACGTCGCCCTTGCGCAGGGTGCCGCGGTGGATCAGCAGCGTCGCCACCGGACCGCGTCCCGGGTCGCGCTCGCTCTCGATCACGTACCCGCTCGCCTCCGCCTTCGGGTTCGCCCGCAGCTCCTCGAGCTCGGCGACCACCAGGATGTTCTCCAGCAGATCGTCTATCCCCTCGCCGGTCTTGGCCGAGACCGGGACCGTCACCGTCTCGCCGCCCCACTGCTCGGGCGTCAGGCCGCGCTCGGCCAGCTCGCCGTAGACCCTGTCCGGGTTGGCGTTGGGAACGTCGATCTTGTTGACCGCCACCACTATCGGGACGCCGGCCGCCCGCGCGTGCTCGATGGCCTCCTCGGTCTGCGGCATCACGCCGTCGTCGGCGGCCACGACGAGCACGACGATGTCCGTTACCTTCGCTCCGCGGGCGCGCATCTCGGTGAACGCCTCGTGGCCCGGGGTGTCTATGAAGGTGACCCTGCGGCCGTCGCTCTCGGCCTGGTAGGCGCCGATGTGCTGCGTGATGCCGCCGGCCTCGCCGGAGACGACGTTGGTCCTGCGAATGCGGTCCAGAAGGCTGGTCTTGCCGTGGTCCACGTGCCCCATCACGGTCACGACCGGGGGCCTCTCGACGAGGTCCTCCGGAGAGTCCTCCGGTGTCACTTCCTCGGGAGCAGGCTCCTCGACCGCCCCGATCTCGACCTCCCGTCCCAGGGCCTCGGCGACGAGCTCTATCTCCTCGGTGGAGAGCGTCTGCGTCTGGGTCTTCATCTCGCCGAGCTCCATGAGGCTCTTGATGATCTGGGCCGGCGCCATGCCGAGCGCGTCGGCCAGGTCCTTGACGGTCGCGCCCGGCTCGACGCGGACCGCCGCGCTCTGCTGCGCCCGCTCGGGCTCGGGGGCGCGCTCGGGTTTCTTCGGCTGC
>JBFLXF010000369.1:0-3474 GCA_040757515.1 Actinomycetota bacterium | reverse complement strand
CCACCGTCGAGCTGAAGTAGCGTATAGCTGCCGGCCCTCAGCAAGAGCCGGTTTGGGCGGCGCTCCCACAACGGGGGCGCCGCTTTCGTTGTTCGACGACCGTCTTTGCCGTTGGCGAGGCAGCAGGCCCCGGAGACGCGGCTTGGGGCCAAAGCTGATCGCCAGAAGCTAATGGCTGAAGGCCGATTGCTGGCTGCTACAAACGGTGCTACACTCCGGACGTCCGCTCTCGGGGCGAGGCTACATATTCTCCCTGTGTATCGGCCTGCGCACCTTGACTTCTCAATAGGTCGGGGGTAAGATACCCGTTTGCGTGTTCGGCCATTCTTCAACGATCCAGTCGGAGGAGCGGTAATTTGGTGACGCCTGTTGTGCGCCGGAAGCGGCACCCTTATGCCCGTTTGCAGTCGCCTGATTTTCAGCTGCCGGATCTCATCGAGATCCAGCGCGATTCGTTCGATAAGTTCCTCAAGGAGGGGATTCGCAAGACCCTCACGGAGATCTCTCCGATAGAGGACTACACCGGCTCGTATGCCGTTGAGTTCGGGGAGCACCGTTTCGAGGAGCCGCCGGTCTCGGCGGACGAGTGCATGTCCAAGGACAAGACCTATGCGGCCCCGCTGTTCGTGAAGGTGAGCTTTATCATCAAGGAGACGGGCGAGCTGAGGGAGCAGGACGTCTTCATGGGCGACTTCCCTCTCATGACCGACTCCGGCACCTTTATCATCAACGGAACCGAGCGCGTCGTGGTGACGCAGCTCGTGCGCTCGCCGGGGGCGTACATCATGGAGCCCAAGGACCAGACCAAGCAGGTCTTGACGGCGAGCCTGATGCCCGCGCGCGGCTCATGGCTCGAGTTCGAGGTCGAGACCAAGGGGTACGTCTCCGTCAGGATCGACCGCAAGCGGAAGCTACCGGTGACGGTGCTCCTGAAGGCCCTTGAGATGGGCGGGCCGGAGGAGATATTAAGCCGCTTCGGGGACTCGTGGCTGATCCGCAACACCCTGGAGCGTGACGACACGACGAGCCGCGACGACGCGCTGCTGGAGGTCTTCCGGCGGCAGCGCCCCGGCGAGCCGGTGAACATAGAAAACGCGCGCAACCTGGTCGATGGACTCTTTTTCGACTCCAAGAGGTATGACCTCTCCGAGGTGGGGCGCTACAAGATCAACAAGAAGCTCAGGCTCGACGTTCCGAAAGACGTGCAGACGCTCACCATCGAGGACATCGAGGGGCTCCTCAAGAGGCTGCTTCAGATCGCCGAGGAGGTCGCCGAGGGGGAGGAGTTCGGTCGTGTCAACTACGAGCGCATCCGGCACAAGCTCGACGAGTACGAGCACTTTGGCAACCGGCGCCTGAGGACCGTGGGCGAGCTGGTGCAGGAGGCGTTCCGCATCGGCATGTACCGCATGGAGCGGGTCGTCAAGGAGCGGATGACCACGCAGGACGAGGAGTCCATCACGCCGCAGACCGTGGTGAACACCAAGCCGGTGGCGAGCGCGATCAAGGAGTTTTTCGGATCCTCGCAGCTCTCGCAGTTTATGGACCAGACGAACACCCTGAGCGGCCTCTCTCACCGGCGGCGCCTGAACGCGATGGGCGCGGGTGGCCTGTCCCGGGAGCGAGCGCCGATCGAGGTGCGCGACGTGCACCCGACCCACTACGGGAGAATGTGTCCGATCGAGACCCCGGAGGGGCCGAACATCGGGCTTATCGGGCAGCTCTCGACTTTCGCGACGGTGAACGAGTACGGCTTCGTGGAGACGCCATACCGGAAGGTTGTGGGCGGCAGGGTCACGGACGAGATCGAGTACCTCTCCGCCGACGAGGAGGAGGAGTACACTATCGCGCAGGCCAACACGCCGGTGGATCTGGAGACCGGTGAGATCGCCCGCGACGCCCAGATCCTGGCGCGCCGCCGCGGCGGCGACGTGGCTACCGTCTCTCCCGAAGAGGTGGACTACATGGACGTCGCGCCGCTGCAGACGGTCTCGGTGGCCACGGCCCTGATCCCGTTCCTGGAGCATGACGACGCCAACCGCGCGCTCATGGGCGCGAACATGCAGCGTCAGGCGGTGCCACTCCTCAGGAGCGAGGCGCCGTATGTGGGGACCGGGATGGAGTTCCGGGCGGCGACCGACACCGGCGATGTACTCCTGGCGCGCAACGCCGGGACTGTGGAGCGGGTCGTGGCGGACAGGATCGTCATCCGGCGCGAGGACGGCGAGGTGGACGAGTACCGTCTCAGGAAGTTTGCGCGCTCCAACCAGGGCACCTGCGTGAACCACCGGCCGCTCGTCAAGGAGGGCGAGCGGGTCGAGGCTGGGGCGGTGATCGCCGACGGCTCTTCGACCGACCAGGGTGAGCTGGCCTTGGGTAAGAACCTGCTCGTCGCGTTCATGCCGTGGGAGGGGTTCAACTTCGAGGACGCGATCATCATCTCCGAGCGGCTCGTCAAGGACGACACGCTCACCTCGATCCACATCGAGGAGTACGAAGTGCAGGCGAGGGACACCAAGCTCGGGCCCGAGGAGATCACGCGCGACATCCCCAATGCCTCCGACGACGTGCTGATGAACCTCGACATGGACGGCATCATCCGCATCGGGGCGGAGGTCGGTTCGGGCGACGTGCTCGTGGGCAAGGTCACGCCCAAGGGCGAGAGCGAGCCGACGCCGGAGGAGAAGCTCCTGCGCGCGATCTTCGGCGAGAAGGCGCGCGAGGTGAAGGACTCCTCGCTCAAGGTACCGCACGGCGAGGGCGGCGTCGTCATAGACGTCAAGCGCTTCAGCCGGGACGCGGGTGATGAGCTGCAGCCGGGCGTCAACGAGATGGTGCGCGTCTTCGTGGCGACCAAGCGCAAGATCAGCGAGGGCGACAAGCTCGCCGGACGGCACGGCAACAAGGGCGTCATCTCCAAGATCGTGCCCGAGGAGGACATGCCGTTCATGGAGGACGGCACGCCTGTGGACGTCATCCTGAGCCCTCTGGGTGTGCCGAGCCGGATGAACATCGGCCAGATCCTCGAGACCCACCTGGGGTGGGCCGCGAGCAAGGGCCTCGGCGAGAACGGCGGCGAGCCGGTCTTCGTCTCCACGCCGGTCTTCTCTGGCGCGACGGTCGAGGACATAAACGAGGCCATCGAGAAGGTCCGCACGAACGGCGTCTCCGACGTCGGGATGGGCCGCGGCGGGAAGGTGACGCTCTACGACGGGCGCACAGGCGAGCCGTTCGACGGCAAGATCACGGTCGGCTACATGTACATACTGAAGCTTCTGCACCTGGTGGACGACAAGATCCACGCCCGCTCCACCGGCCCGTACTCGCTGGTGACGCAGCAGCCGCTGGGCGGCAAGGCGCAGTTCGGCGGCCAGCGCTTCGGCGAGATGGAGGTGTGGGCGCTCGAGGCCTACGGAGCGGCGCACACGCTGCAGGAGCTTCTCACGATAAAGAGCGACGACAGAGTCGGGCGCG
>JBFLXF010000368.1:0-3475 GCA_040757515.1 Actinomycetota bacterium | reverse complement strand
AGGCCGAGCAGCCCGGCGGCCCCGGCGGCGGTCGTGGCGAGGTGGCGCGGGCGGCGTCCGGGCGGGGCGCCGGCCCTCTCTCGCCAGCCGGCGCCGTGCAGGGCGCGCATGAGCAGGTCGTCGGCGTTTCCGGCCTGCAGGCGCACGCTCGTCCACGGGCCGGCGGGCCCTACGGGGTGGGTGGAGGCGCGACGGCCGCGCTCGATGCGGTAGCCGGCGCTCGTGACGCGCAGGCCGAGGTCGGCGTCCTCGCGGTAGGCGCGCCCGAAGCGCTCGTCGAAGCCGCCGACCTCGCGGAGCACCTCGCGCCGGTAGGCGATGTCCGCCGTGATCCAGCGCGAGCTCTCCAGGCCCTTCACGTTCCTCTCCCAGTCCGTCGGGCGGCGGTCCTTGGGCAGCGGCACGCGCAGGTTTCCCTCTATGCCAGCTACCTCAGGGGCCGCGGAGGCGAGGTCCTCGAAGAGCCGGGCGGGCCAGTCGGGGTCGGGGACGACGTCGTCGTCGAGGAAGACGACCCACCCGGCACAGGAGGCGCGCCACCCGGCGTTGCGGGCGGCGGCCGGACCTGCGGCGCGCCCGCGCAGGACCTCCACCCTCTTCTCGAGGCGCTCGGGAAGGCCGCCGGGAAGCAGCGGTCCGGCGGCGTCCCTGCGGTCGTCCACGAGGAGTATGCGCGAGGGCAAGGGTCCCCTGGAGGCGGCCAGGGAGTCGAGCAGGGCGCGGAGCGACGGCCTGCCGACCGTCGGGACCACCACGTCGGCCCAGCCGCGGGGTCTCATCGCGCGCGGTCCGGGCCCGACCCGGGGCGCCGGACGAGGAAGGGGCCGATGGTGAGGGCGTCCACAGGGGCGGAGCCGAAGCACTCCAGCGCGTCGCGCGGGTCGTCCACCATCGGCCGCCCGGCGGTGTTGAGGCTGGTGTTTACGACGACCGGCAGCCCCGTGCGCCGCTCGAACGCCTCCAGCATCCGGGCGACGAGCGGCTCTGCTTCGCGGCTCACGGTCTGGATGCGGGCGGTGCCGTCCACGTGGACGACGGCGGGTATCCGCTCGCGCCAGCCGTCGCGGACCCTGTGGGTGAAGAGCATGTACGGGCTCGGGAGCGGGCCGTCGAAGATCTCGTGGGCCCGCTCCTCGAGGACCATCGGGGCGATGGGCCGGAACTGCTCGCGGCCCTTTATGTCGTTCATGCGCTCCAGGTTCTCCTCGCGCCCCGGGTGCGCCAGCAGGCTCCGGTGCCCAAGAGCGCGCGGCCCGAACTCGCTGCGGCCCTGAAACCAGGCGACCACGCCATCGCCCGCGAGCACCCCGGCGACCGCCTCGGCGACGTCCGGCGGCCTCTCGTAAGGAACCTTCGCCCGCTTCAACCACGCCTCCAGCTCTCTGTCGGTCCACGAGCGTCCGAGGGCGGGGGTAGGCATGGGCTCCACCGCGTCGCCCATCTCACGGGCGACGTACATCGCGGCCCCGAGGGCCGTGCCGGAGTCGCCGGAGGCGGGCTGGACCCAGACCTCGCCGAAGGGCCCCTCCCTCCAGAGGCGGGAGTTGGCGACGCAGTTGAGGGCGACGCCGCCGGCTATCGCGAGGCACCGCTCGCCGGTACGCTCGTGCAGCCAGCGGATCATGTCCATTAGCACCTCCTCGAGGCGTGCCTGCACGCTCGCCGCGAGGTCGGCGTGCTCCGGTCCCCACCCGCCGCCACTCTCGACGCGAGGGGCGAAGCGCGCCCACTTGATCCTCTCGACGGCGAACCCGCCGTCGCCCGTCGGGCGGACCAGCTCCCGCAGCTCGTCCAGAAAGCGCGGCTCGCCGTAGGAGGCCATCGCCATCACCTTGTACTCGTCGGAGGAGCGTCTGAAGCCTAGATGCTCCGTAAGCTCCTCGTACATCAGACCGAGCGAGTGCGGGAGCCGCTGGGCGGCGAGCACCTCCAGCTCACCGTCCACGACCCTCCCGGCGAGGTGCGAGGCGCGCTCGCCCCTGCCGTCCACGACGAGCACGGCGCAGGAGCGGTGCGGAGAGGCGAGGTAGACGGAGGCGGCGTGGGCGACGTGGTGAGGCACGAAGCGCACCTTGCCCGGGTCGAGGCCCGGCAGGGCCGCGCGCAGAAAGAGCGGCGCCCGGCGGGCGTAGAGGGTGCGCAGCCCCTCCCAGTCGTCGGCCGTGATCTCCGGCCCCGTGGGCGGCGCGAGGTCGGGATCATAGGAGTAGGCGACGGCATCGAGGTCGGAGGGACGGAGGCCGCCTGCCTCAAGACACCATTCCGCGGACCTCTGCGGCGGCTCCCAGGCGGCGAAGGGCACGGGGGGTTTGCCGTGTTTGCGCCGGGTGAAGCGCTCCTCCTCGGCGGCGGCCACCGTCCGGCCGTCCACGACGAGCGCGGAGGCGGGGTCGTGGAAGACCGCGTTGATGCCGAGTACGCGCAAGGCTAGCCGTCCTCCCCGCGCCGGCAACGCTCCTCCGGAAGAGATGCCATCAGAGTCTCCAAATCTCCAACCCCCCTCAAAGGTCGATACGCTACCGTGTATATGTGCGGGACCACGCAGAAAGGACGAAGCCGCCAGAGGCCTCGCCCCACCGTCCGGTCTCCAATCCTTGCGGTTTACTTCCCGCGCCGAAGACTACGCAAACACTATAGTGTTTCAAGGATGAGTTGGAATGGCCCGAAAGATGCAGAGGGCGCGGCAGCTAGAAGGACCACTCCTCAATGAGGCGGTCTCTGAAGAGGTCGAAATCCCTGCGGTCGTGAGGGGTGGACCTCTGGAGGTAGGCGATGATCTCGCTTATGGACTCGTCGGTCTCCGCCATGCGCCCGGCAAGGGTGCGCCCGATCTCGTAGACGACCTTGTTCGCCGCCGGCGAGTCGGCGTCGAGCATCTCCAGGAAGCGGTCGTGGTCTATGCCGTAGGCTTCGACCGGGGTCCTGGCGACGACGGTGGCGACGGCTCGCGGCTCGGTGAGCAGCCCCATCTCACCGACGACCGTCGGAGCGTTCATCGTGGCCAGGGTGCGCTCGCGGCCGGGGAGCACGCTCTTGGTGACCTCCACGGTTCCGGCGGTGATCACGTACAGGCACTGCTCCGGTCCGCCCTCTTCGAAGATGGTCTGACCCGCCTCGAAGCGTGCGGGCTCCAGCACTTCCGCCAGCTCGTCCCACTCCTCGTCGGCCAGACGGGAGAAGAGCGGCACGTCTCTCAAGTGCTCCTCCTGCATCGTCAGGTGGTCCAGTCCGTGATCAGGCGGTCACGAAACGCCTCGACGTCGATCTCGCCGCTCCCTTCCAGCTCGCGGACGGTCTCGACGACCTCCTCGTCGAGGCGGGTGAGCCGCTGGGCGAGGGTGCGGGCGATGTGGTAGGAGAGCCGGTAGGCAGCCGGACGCCCTTCGGAGATCATGCGCCGGAAGGTCCTGCGCGAGATCCTCACAGCCTCAACGTCGGTGGCGGCGCGCACGGTAGCCGAAGCCGCGCTCTCGCC
>JBFLXF010000367.1:0-3479 GCA_040757515.1 Actinomycetota bacterium | reverse complement strand
GCCTCCTCGATGTAGACGCGCACGTCGCGGCGGGGGTCTACAACGACGGCCTCTCCGGTGGCCTGGCAGCCGATAAGGTAGCTGGCCTGCGCCAGATCTTCGTCATAGATCCTGCTGAATAGCATCTCTTTAGACCTCTCTTTCCTGTTCTGCTCGCCTGACGACCTCAGGCAGAAACCGGTGGCTTCTGGCCGTTCTTGAGCGCCCCGATAACGGCGTCCACGTCGCACGTGTCCGGCCTGTTGTAGGGAAGGCGGGCGAGCAGGCTCGCCATCCCGCAGGTGTCGGTCATGCCGGCGAAGACAAGCCCGCCTCCCACGAACGTAGAGAGCAGGCCGAAGCGCGGGTGCGCCTTTACAGCGAGCACGCCTCCCGCGACGGCGAGGGCCCCCGCGACGATCCTGACCTGGCGCTCCAGGGAGAGGCGCTCGCGCCCGCGCCGCACCGGCCTGCCGGACGCCAACCATCCGTTGATGCCGCCGTCGAGGACGTGCAGGTTGGGCATCCCCGCCTCCCTGAGGGCATCCTCCGCCTTCCGGGAGCGGGAGCCGCTCTGGCACACGAGCACCACCGGGGCGTCAACGTTCGACCGGATCTCCTCCGCATGCTCGCCTAGAGTGTCGAGCGGCACGTTGTACGACCCGCCGATGTGCGCCGACTCGAACTCGCCCGGCGTCCTCACGTCGAGCAGCCGCACCTCGCCCCGGCCGCGCAGAAGCTCCTCCAGCAGATCCGCGTCGACCACCGTGGGGATCCCGGCGTCTCTATCCTTCTTCATAGACTCTCCCTTCGAACTCGTGCATTATTGTAATCTTTGTCTCATACTCCCTGTCTGTCACGCTCTACAGCAAGGGTATGGCCCCTCGATTCTGGTAGAGGATGAACGCGCCCATCAGGATCAGGAAGACGGCGAAGGCCCTCTTGAGCATCTCCTGGGGAACGAACCTCACCAGATAGGTCCCGCCGAAGCTCCCGGCGATCGCCACGGCCGTGAACGTCACGAGCGCCGCCCAAGGTATCTCGACCTGTCCGAGATAGCCCGCAAACCCGGTAGCGGACTTCATGGCGATCACCAGCAGCGAGGTGCCCACTGCCTCCTTCATCGCCACCCCGCCAAGCACCACGAGAGCCGGCACGATCAGAAACCCCCCACCCACACCGACCAGACCGGTGAGCACCCCTACCGCGAGCCCCTCGATCGCTATGAGCGCGTACGCCTTGCCCCCCTTCACATCCTTCTTCCCGGCGCCAAACGTCTCCCCGCCGCCGTTATCTCGTAGCATGAAGTACGCAGCCATCAGCATGACCACCGCAAAGAGCGCCAGCTGCGCTGCCCCGGAGAAGAACACGGCGAGCCGGGCCCCGAGATAAGTGCCCGTCATGGCTACCGCGCCGAAGACGAGCGCCACCCTAACGTTCACATTGCCCGCCCGCCAATGCCCGATGGCCCCAAAGAGACTCGTCAAGCCTACTATGGCAAGGCTCGAGGCGATGGCCTCCTTGGCCCCAAGTCCAACCACGTAAGTGAGAATGGGCACGGCAAGTATCGAACCCCCACCACCCAATAGCCCCAGCGAAAGCCCCATCAACGCAGCCAGCAACAACCCCAGCGCGCTCATCGCCGCCCGCTACCCCAGAGTCCTAACCCTATATTCCTCATCGCTACCACTACGGCCTCCTCTCGCCTACAGACCAACCCGATCTCAACAAAATCCAATATGGTATTACCATATAGTAATTTGGTGAAAGATCAAGCCTCTGAGGGTGCGGAGAGGCAGGGAGTCTGGAGGCGAGCGGCGCCGGGCACGGACCCCGCCGTGCCCGGCAGTCTGACCATCAGCGAGTCTGGGGGGTTGGCACCTGACCCGCTGGTCTCGACGTTCGGCAGCTCAGTGCCAGCTGCTGAGGTAGGAGATCTGCTCCTCGGTCAGTTGCTCCGGCTCGACGCCCAGGGATGCGAGCTTGGAGCGGGCCACGTACTCGTCTATCTCGTCCGGGATGGAGTGCAGGCCGGGGGCGTAATCGTTTGCGTGGCCCGCGAGGTGGTGGGCGGCCAGGGCCTGGACGGCGAAGGTGAGGTCCATGATCTCGACCGGGTGTCCGTCGGCGGCCGCTATGTTGACGAGCCGCCCGCGCGCGAGCACGTGGAACCTTCTGCCGTCCTCCATCTCGTACTCGGTCACGTTGTTGCGCGCCTCGCGCACCGCGACCGCCCTCTCGGCGAGCGCCGCCAGGTCGAACTCGTGGTCGTAGTGACCGGCGTTCGCGAGAAGGACCCCGTCTTTCATCCGGTCGAAGTGCTCATCTCTGAGGACCTTAAGGTTTCCGGTGCCGGTAAGGAAGACGTCGCCTATCTCGGCGGCGTTGAGGGAGTTCATCGCCTCGTAGCCCTCGGCGTGCGCCTCGAGGAGCTTCACCGGGTCGGGCTCGCAGACGATGACGCGCGCCCCGAAGCCCCTGGCGTACTTGGCCAACCCGCGCCCCACCCAGCCGTAACCCATCACCACGACCGTCTTGCCCGAGAGAAAGAGGTTCGTGTTGGACAGCAGGCTGACGATAGAGGAGTGCCCGGTGCCGTAGCGGTTGTCGAAGAGGTGCTTCATCCTCGCGTCGTTGGCGGCCAAGACCGGGAAGGTGAGGATCTTCTCTGCGTCCATCGCCCGCAGCTTGAGGATGCCGGTCGTCGTCTCCTCGGAGGCGCCGGTGACACCTTCGAGCAGGTCGGGGCGGTGCAGGATCATGCGGCTCACCAGCTCGGCCCCGTCGTCTATCACGATCTCCGGCCCGGTCTCGATGGTCTTCATGAGGTAGCCTTCGAACTCCTCCTCGGAGGGGTCGTGCGTGGCGTAGACCCTCACGCCCCGCTCCACGAGCGCCGAGCAGACGGCGTCCTGGGTCGAGAGCGGATTCGAGCCGGAGACGGTAACGTCGGCGCCCGCCTCCTTGAGGAGGATCGCCAGGTAGGCCGTCTTGGCTTCGAGGTGGATCGTCATGGCGATCTTTCTGCCGCGCAGAGAGCCGTCGGAGAGCCTCTCGCGGAAGATTCTGTTCATTACGGGCGCGTGCTGGGCGACCCACTCGATCTTGCGGTGCCCCTCCGGGGCGAGCGTAGGGTCCTTTATGATGGAGTCCTGGCTCATCTGTCCTCCGTCTCTTCCGGTCAACGGCCGCGAGTGCTCGCGGCCTCGGCCAATGTCCAGTTTACAGGGCTCTGTCCGAGACAGCCGCTCGACGCCACCACCGATATGCCTTCTCCCGACACAAAGACACCCGGCGATCCGCACTCACCTGCGTCCGGAGAGTATCCGCGAGAGCTCGGCGGGACGGTCGGTCATGACAACGTCCACCCCGAGGTCGAGCAGGCAGCGCATCTCCGCCGGGTCGTTCACCGTCCACACGTCCACCCGCACACCCCGTGCGTGCGCCGCTTCAACGAAGCGAGGGGTAACGATTGCGGCGCCGCAGTAGCTGGCCGGCAC
>JBFLXF010000366.1:0-3481 GCA_040757515.1 Actinomycetota bacterium | reverse complement strand
CGCCTCCCGTCGCATACCCTGCGCTGTATCGGACAATGATCCTCCTTAACGCGTACGTTCTCCCGCCACAGCTTACACCGGCGGCCCCTACCGGAAGTAGAGCGGCGCGGAGACGCCCTGGAACCGGCCGTCCCGGGCCGAGACCTCACCGACCTCCAGGGAGCCTTTGCTGCCGGAGAGGGAGGCCGGGTAGCTCGCACTGAAGGCGAACCTGCCCCACGTTGCGGACCAGTCGCTCGTATGGTAGGTCCCCTTGCGCACGACGTCGCCGCTCGCGTCCTTTATGCGCCAGACCCCCTGCGCTTCGAAGGGTCTACCGTAGCCTGTGACGGTAAAGACGCCCGGCCCGGCGGCGTAGCCCGCGCGGGGCTGCATCAGGACCGTCCTCTTGCCGAACTTCGCCTCAGGGTAGGGATTCTCGGGCGCGCCGGTCGGGACGTCCACGACTATGCGGGCCGGGTGGTTGAGATAGAAGACCCGCACCGGACCGGCGGTATCGGTCAGGTGAAGGTCTACGAAGAGATGATTCCCGTCAGCTGACCTGACCGCGTAGTAACGGGAGATGCCCTTGCCGGCTCCCCTTCCGTCGGTGACGAGGGTATTGGTGACGGTCGGCAGCTGTATGCGGACGACGGTCTGCCCGGCCACCCTGGCCCAGCGGTAGTACGGGACGACCTGCGAGTCGGTTCTCTTCGTACCGAGGTCGAGGACCGCTCGTTCGAAGTACCCGTGATCGCCTAACCTCACCTCCCTCAGGGTATCCGCCACCCCGGCGGTTTGCGCGGCGGCGGGCGGCGCCAGCGCCACGGCGAGGACCAGAGCGAGCAAGAGCGTTACCCGGATCTTCATGAGCCCCTACCTCTCAGAGCAGTCCTATCCGCATCAGGATATACCATCGCGAGGTCGCACCGCGAGGTCGGCCTCCGGGAAGTCGCGCCAGGTCGCGAAGCCGCGCACGTCCGGCCTTCCCGCGACGAAGGCGCGGTTCCAGGGCTGCAGTTTCGCCGCCACCCACAGCCCGGCGTCGGCAGCGCGAGCCAAGTCTTCCGGCCGGTCGTCCACGAGCCCGAACGCTCCGGCGCGGCGCAAGACCGGCAGCTTCTCCCCGGTGGCGACGGTAAGCTCGACGCCCGCGCCGAAGTGCCGCCGGAGCCAGGCCAGGAGCGGCGCCTCGATCTCCTCCGGAAAGGGATTGCGGGTGACGAAGTGAAGGCGGACTCCGCGCTCGCGCCGGAGGCGACGCAGCGTCCCGGGGGCACCGGGATAGGGCTCGCGGGCGGGAATGAGCCCCGGAGCGAGAGAGCGGGCGTGGATCTCGGCGGTCGCCTCCTCGCCGTAGCTCTCCAGCAATCGCGTCCAGGTGCTCGTCCGTGCCGGGTCGAGCCTCTCGCCGGTGACCTCGAAGACGGCCCTGGCGACGGGCGTAGCGGCATCCCAGACCGTGGAGTCCACGTCCACGGCGAGGACCGGCGTCAAGAGATCAGGTCCTCGATCGGGACCGCCTCCGTCGTCCCGGCCTCGGGGTCTACGACGGCGTAGTCGGCTCCGGCCTCGCGGGCGACGAGGGCGTGGCGCCGCAGCCCGTCGCGGCCGTCTATCCTGCCGAGGGAGTCCGGAAGGTCCAGGTACGCGGCCCGCTCGCGGAAGGCACGAGCCTTCTCCGGGGAGGTGAAGAGGGAGATCACGCTCACCTCTCCCCCCTCTGTCTCGACGGAGATCAGGGGCGCCTCCCCCCTCTCGTCCGCGAGCACGTAGAGCGGCAGCGGGATCTCGCCCGGGGCCCTTTCGGCGGCGAGGGCGGCGACGTCCCCGGCGTGGAAGAGCCCGGTCCCCGCCCCGGTTACCGCGAGGACGTAGTCCGCCCCCGAGAGCGCGTAGCCCTCGACCGCCGCCCAGTCCTCGAGCCTCTCGGGCTCCAGGCCCGAGAAGGCCGGCATACCGAGGTCGTCGGCTTCGGCGGCGAACTCCTCGGCGAGCTCGCGGCTGGAGAGCAGAAGCCCTACGGTGGCCGTCTCCCCGCCGACCTCCTTCACCTCGAAGACCCTCTCGCCGGCGTCCACAAGCTCAAAGAGCGGCGGGCCGGGGAGGTTCTCCAGGCGGAGCTCGCGGCCCGGGTCGCTCAAGAGCCCTCCCGGTTCACGAAGTCCCTGGCCTTGCCGCGTGGAAAGAAGGCGGCGACCGCGGCCGCGCCGAGCGCCACGGCGAGCGTAACCCAGAAGGCGGGGGCGAGGGCGGCGGCGAGGGCGGCGGCGACCTGCCCGTAGGCGTCATCCGGGATGCGGGCGCGGACGGCCGGCTGCAAGAGGGAGTTCGGGTCGGAGAGCAGGCGGGCCAGCTCCGTGTCCCCGGCCGCGGCGCGCCGCACCGCTTCGGAGTAGCGCTCTCCGAGGGAGAGGTTCAGCAGAGCGCCCATCACGGCGACCGCGAGCGCGCCGCCGACCGTCCTGAAGAAGACGAGGGAGGAGGTAGCGATCCCACGCCGCCCCCACGGGACCGCGTTCTGGACGCTGACCAGGTAGCTGGTGCTGGTAAAGCCGAGGCCGAGGCCGACTACAAAGACGGCGAGCACGAGGTAGGGCAGCGAGGTGCCGGTATCGAGGGGGAGGCACATCGCCGCGCCGAGGACGACGAATCCGGAGCCGAGGAGCACGGTCGTCCGGTAGCCCACGCGCAGCAGCATCCTGCCGCCTATAAAAGAGCCTATCGGCCAGCCGATGGAGACCGGGGCGACGACGGCGCCGGCGGTGAGCGCAGTGCCGCCCAAAGAGCCCTGAACGAAGAGCGGGACGTAGACCGAGACGCCGAGCAGGACACCCCCCAGGGCAAGGTTGCCGAGCGAGGAGACGGAGAAGATGCGGTTGCGGAAGAGGTCGGGCGGGACGATGGGGTCTGCGGCGCGGCCCTCTACCAGCACGAAGAGGACGAGAGCCAACGCCCCGCCGGAGAACAGGAAGACCGTGGCCGTAGAGAGCTCCGGTGCCCCTCCCCCGCCGAGCAGGGCGAGCAGGACGGCGACGAGACCGCCGGTCAGCAGAGAGAGCCCCAGGTAGTCGGGCTCCGCGGGACGGCGGGAGAGGCTCTCACGCAGGGTGAGAGCGAGGAGGCAGGCGGCGACCAGGCCGAAGGGGATATTGACGTAGAAGACCCAGCGCCAGGAGAGGTAGTCCGTTATGAGACCGCCGGCGGCGGGACCTATGAGGGCTGAGATCCCCCACACCGCCCCGAAGAGCCCCTGGATACGCGCCCGGGTCTCCAGCTCGAAGATGTCTCCGACGATGGTTATGGCGACCGGCTGCACCGCCCCGGCCCCGAGGCCCTGGATGGTACGGAAGACTATGAGTCCGGTCATGCTCTCGGCGGTGCCGCAGAGCACGCTCCCCAGCAGGAAGAGAGAGATGCCGGTGAGATAGATCGGCTTTCTGCCGTAGGAGTCAGAGAGCTTGCCGAAGACCGGGCCGGTGACGGTCGCGGCCAGCAGGTA
>JBFLXF010000365.1:0-3485 GCA_040757515.1 Actinomycetota bacterium | reverse complement strand
GGATCTCTCCGAGGGCTATGAAAACTTGAATACAGGAGACTCAGATTTTATACTCCTTATGATTTAGATAGCTACGACAGGCACACGTCGGGTCTCATGGAGGTAGCAGAGTGGGCAAGAGCATCGGGATAGACCTGGGCACCACGAACAGTTGCGTTGCGGTGCTGGAAGGCGGCGACCCGGTCGTCATCACGAACTCTGAGGGGGAGAGGACGACGCCTTCGGTTGTCGCCTTTGACAAGAAGAGTGGAGAGCGGCTGGTAGGGCAGCTTGCTCGGCGCCAGGCGGTGACCAATCCGGAGCGCACGATCTACTCGATCAAGCGCTTCATGGGCCGGCGTTTCGCCGACGTGAAGGCGGAGGCGGAGAGGGTTGGCTACGAGGTCGTGCAGGGTTCGGGCGGCGACGTGCGGGTACGTGTTGCGGGCAAGGACTATTCGCCGCCGGAGATCTCGGCCATGATTCTGCAGAAGCTCAAGAGGGACGCCGAGGAGTATTTGGGGGAGGAGGTCACCGACGCGGTGATCACGGTCCCTGCGTACTTCGAGGACGCCCAGCGCCAAGCGACCAAGGACGCCGGCAGGATCGCGGGCCTCAACGTCAAGAGGATCATCAATGAGCCGACCGCCGCGGCTCTGGCCTACGGTCTCGACAAAGAGCAGGACCAGACCATCCTGGTCTTCGACCTGGGCGGCGGCACGTTCGACGTCTCCATCCTGGAGCTCGGGGATGGGGTCTTCGAGGTCAAGGCCACCAGCGGCAACAATCACCTCGGCGGCGACGACTTCGACGCCAAGGTCGTTGAGTGGATGGTCTCCGAGTTCAAGAAGGCCGAGGGCATAGACCTCAGTAAGGACAAGATGGCGATGCAGCGGCTCATCGAAGCCGCAGAAAAGGCAAAGAGGGAGCTCTCCTCGACGACGAGCACCTCGATCAACCTGCCGTTCATCACCGCCGACCAGAACGGTCCGAAGCACCTGGACCTGACGCTCAGCCGCGCCGAGTTCAACCGGCTGACCGCAGACCTCGTCGAGAAGACCGCAGGTCCCGTGCGCCAGGCGATGCAGGACGCCGGTCTGCAGCCCGGGCAGGTGGATCAGGTGATCCTGGTCGGCGGCTCGACCCGTATACCTGCAGTTCAGGATAAGGTCAAGGAGCTGACAGGCAAGGAGCCGCACAAGGGCATCAACCCGGATGAGGTCGTTGCGATCGGAGCGGCGATTCAGGCCGGGGTGCTCGCGGGCGAGGTCAAGGACGTGCTCCTGCTCGACGTGACCCCTCTCTCTTTGGGCATCGAAACCAAGGGCGGCGTGTTCACGAAGCTCATCGAGCGGAACACGACTATACCTACACGCAAGAGTGAGGTATTCACGACTGCCGAGGACAATCAGAGCAGCGTGGAGATCAAGGTGTACCAGGGAGAGCGCGAGATTGCGGCGTACAACAAGCTGATCGGCAACTTCCAGCTCGTCGGTATCCCGCCCGCGCCGAGAGGTGTACCTCAGATCGAGGTTTCGTTCGACATAGACGCGAACGGCATTGTAAACGTCGGAGCGAAGGATCTGGGGACGGGCAAGGAGCAGAGGATTACGATCACCGCTTCGAGCGGTCTCTCGGAGGGGGAGATCGAGCAGATGGTACGCGACGCGGAGGCGCATGCCGAGGAGGACCGTCGCCGTCGCGAGGAGGCCGAGGTCCGCAACAACGCCGACAACCTCGTCTATTCGATAGAGCGTTCGCTCAAGGATGTGGACGGCAAGGTTGATGAGGCGACGAAGAGCGAGATCGAGCAGGCCATCAAGGAGGCCAAGGAGGCCCTCGCGGGCGACGATATCGAGGAGATAAAGCGCAAGCAGGAGGCTCTCGTGAACGCGTCGCACAAGCTCTCTGAGGTGCTCTACCGCCAGGCTCAGGAGCAGCAGCAGGCCAGCGGTGGCTCCGGAGGCGCTGCGGACTCCGACGAGGTGGTCGAGGACGCCGAGATCATCGACGACGAGGAGGAAGAGCGCAAGTAGCGTCGCGGCGGGAGAGGCCGGGGATCACCCGGCCTCCCTCCGGGCGTGCCGGGAGGAGGAAGAGAGCTTGAGCAACGAGGAACACAGGAAGAAGCCGGAAGGGGAACATCCCGAGGAAACCTCAGGTCGGGCGGACGATGTCCAGGGGACGCCCGCAGATCCCAGGGAGATCCCGGAGACGGAGAGCGAGGGGACCGTCGAGGAACCTGTCGGTGCCGAGCCGGGCGTCGTGGCGGAGGAGGAGATCTCTGCCCTCTCTCTTGAGCTGGAGAGGACACGTCGTGAGCGCGATGAGTATCTGGATGCGCTCCAGCGACTGAAAGCCGAGTTCGATAACGCCCGCAAGCGTCAGCAGCGGGAGCTCGCGCGCGTAACCGAGGCGGCCGCCTTCGAGCTGGTCGCCGAGCTACTCCCCGTTCTGGACAACCTGGATCGGGCGCTGGAGGCCGAGGGCGACATCCGCGAGGGCGTGCGCGCTACGCGCGACCAGCTCATCTCCGTGCTGGAGAAAGAGGGACTCGCCCCCGTCGCCACCGATGGCCAGCAGTTCGACCCGAACGTCCATGAGGCCGTCATGAGTCAGCCCTCCGAGGAACACGAGGAGGGTACCGTCCTGCAGACTTTCCAGCGCGGCTATCTCTTCAACGGCAGGCCCCTGCGTCCGGCTAAGGTTGTGGTAGCGCATCAGGGTTAGAGATGGCGCGTAAGGATCTCTACAAGGTTCTCGGCGTCTCGAAGGGAGCTTCGCAAGAGGAGATCCGTCGCGCTTACCGGAGGCTCGCCCGCAAGTATCATCCCGACGCTAATCCGGACGACAAGCAGGCCGAGGAGCGCTTCAAGGAGATACAGCACGCCTACGAGGTTCTCTCCAACCCCGAAAAGCGCCGGGAGTATGACGAGGGACCCCGAACCTTCTTCGGTGGCGCGAGTTCTCGTGGCGCGCCGTTCGGCGCCGGAGCGCGGAGCGCGGACTTCTCCGACCTCTCGGACCTCTTCGGCGGTCTGGGCGACATCTTCGGCGGCGCCTCCGTTCGCCGTGAGAACTCTCGCAAGGGCGAGGACGTCACAGTAAGTGTAAACTTGAAGTTTAGAGATGCCCTGAATGGTATCACTACCCGGGTATCGGTGCCGGTAGAGGAGAGTTGCGAGCGGTGCGGGGGGACGGGAGCGGCGCCGGGAACGTATCCGAGGACATGTCCGGAGTGTGGAGGGCGGGGGACCAGGAGTCGGGATCAGGGTTTCTTCGCGTTCTCGGAGTCGTGTCCACGGTGTGGCGGAGAGGGTACGGTCATAGAGTCTCCGTGTCCCTCGTGCGGCGGGGTGGGCCGGGTCAAGAGGACCCGTCAGGTAACGGTCAGGATTCCCGCCGGGGCGAAGGACGGAACGAAGATACGGGTTCCCGGCAGAGGAAGCGCGGGCAGGAGGGGTGGACCGCCCGGTGACCTGTACGTCGTCACCCGCGTTGAGAAG
>JBFLXF010000364.1:0-3488 GCA_040757515.1 Actinomycetota bacterium | reverse complement strand
AGGGTACCGGCGACCTTGCGCATCGCCTTGATCTGGGCCGAACCGCCCACCCTGGAGACCGAGTTACCCGTGTCGATCGCCGGGCGCTGGCCCGCGTTGAAAAGGTCGGCGTCGAGGAAGATCTGGCCGTCCGTGATCGAGATGACGTTCGTCGGGATATACGCCGAGATGTCGCCGGCCTTGGTCTCGATCACCGGCAGCGCCGTCAGAGACCCGCCGCCCGCCTCTTCAGAGAGCTTGGCGGCCCGCTCCAGCAGGCGAGAGTGCAGGTAGAAGACATCCCCCGGATATGCTTCGCGGCCCGGCGGGCGCCTCAGGAGGAGCATCATCTGCCGGTAGGCGGTGGCGTGCTTGGAGAGGTCGTCGTAGATGACCAGGGCGTCCTGCCCCTTGTTCATGAAGTACTCCCCGAGGGCGCAGCCCGCGTAGGGCGCCAGGTACTGGAGCGTCGCGGACTGGGAGGCCGAGGCGTTAACGACGGTCGTGTAGTCCATTGCGCCGGCCTCCTCCAGCGCGGCCACGACGCCGGCGACCGCCGAGTCCTTCTGGCCGACGGCGACGTAGATACACCTTACGTCCTGGTCGGCCTGGTTGATGATCGTGTCGATCAGGATCGAGGTCTTACCCGTCTTGCGATCGCCGATGATGAGCTCGCGCTGACCGCGTCCTATGGGGATCATCGAGTCTATGGCCTTTATGCCGGTCTGGAGCGGCTGCTTGACCGGCTGGCGCTTGATGATGCCGGGGGCGATGATCTCGACCGGATAGGTGTCCTCGGGCTCGACGTCGCCCTTGCCGTCCATCGGCTGTCCCAGGGCGTTGATTACGCGACCGAGCACGCTCTCGCCGACCGGCACGCTCGCCAGACGCCCGGTGCGCCGGACGATGTTGCCTTCCTGGATGTGAGTGTCCTCGCCGGCGATGATGACGCCGACGTTGTCCTCTTCCAGGTTCAGGGCGAGGCCGATGATCTTCTCACCCCTGGAGTCCTCGAACTCCAGCATCTCGTGGTACATCACATTGGTGAGGCCGTGGACGCGCGCGATGCCGTCCCCGACCTCCAGCACCTGCCCGACCTCCTCGGTGCGGACCCGGTGCTCATAGTCCGTTATCGCTCCCTTGAGTATGGAGGAGATCTCCTCCGGCCTTAGCCTGCCCACCTATACAACACTCCTCTCGAGCATCTCTTCGCGGAGGCTCGCAAGCTGTCCGCGAACGCTGCCGTCAACCATCCGTCCTCCGAACCGGAAGACGGCGCCACCCAGGATCTGCGGATCGACGCGAGGACGCAGGATGACCTCGCGCCCCTCAAGGATTCTACCAAGCCGCTCTCTTATACCATCGAGCTCCTCATCGGAGAGTTCGATGGCCGTGATCACATCCACCTCCACGCGCCCGAGATGCTCCTTGACCAGGTCCTCGTAGCGCAGCACTACCTCCTCGAGGATCTCCTCTCGCCCGTTGTCCGAGAGGACCTTGAGAAAGTTTGTCGTCGAGCGGGTCATTCCCTCGGTCAGGGCGTCTATCGCCCGGCGCTTCTCGCGCTCGGGGACCTGCCCCCCGTAGTAGAAGAGCCTGAGCTCCTCGCTCTCGCGCAGAGCGTCTATGAACTCTCGCAGATCACCGAGCGTCTGCTCCAGCTCGTCCCGCTCGCGGGCGGCCTGAAAGAGGGCCTCGGCGTAGGTCGAGACGGCGCTCAAGCGGCCCTACCTCCTCTCCCCGTAGCCCGCGACCTCGCGCTCGGCGCTGTCGAGAGCCTCGGAGATGAGTCGCTGGTGCCCGTCGCGGTCGAGCTCGCGCCCGATGACCCGCTCGGTGGCGAGCAGAACCATGTCGGCGACCTCCCCGCGCACCTCGCGCAACGCGGCGTCGCGCTCGCGCTCGATCTCCTCCCGGGCACGCTGGATAATCCGGTCACCCTCCTCGCGCGCCTCGCGCCGGGCGCGCTCGCGCTGGGCCTCACCCTGCCTGCGGGCCTCATCCAGGATACGCCGCGCCTCGTGGCGGGCTTCGTCGATCTGTCGCCGGTACTCGGCCAGAAGCTCCCGCGCTTCAGCCCGCGTCTTCTGGGCCTCATCTATGGCGCGCTCGATCTCAGACTGCCGCTTGCGGATCTGATCCCGTATCGGGGGGTAGACGAACCTGTAGAGCAGGGCGAGCAGAGCCAGGAAGGTGACTATCGTCCAGAACGCCAGGCTCGCGTTCGGGTCGAATACGGTGCCCATACGACCCTACCTCCCTAACCCAACACGAACGCCAGCAGGATCGCGAAGACCAGACCGTACAGCGAGAGCGCCTCAACGAACGCGATGCCGATGAACATGAGCGTTCTCGATTCGCCACCCAACTCCGGCTGACGGCTGATGCTCTCGATGGTCTTCCCGATCAGATACCCCATGCCCACACCCGGACCTATGGAGGCGGCCCCGGCCGCAATGCCTACGCCCAGCAGCCTGAACGCCTCGACCTGAGCCTGCTGCAACAGGGCAAGCATCGTCTCCAACATACTGCAGCTCCTTTCTGTACGTTACCTCTACAATCCCGGCTATGCGGCGGGCATCTCGGCACCGCGCGCACTGGCATCAACGCCGTGCTCTTCCTCGGCACCTCCCTCGCCGAACAGCGCGAGTTCTATATACAACTGGCTCAGAATAGCGAAAATGTACGCCTGCAGCACGGCGATAAACACCTCGAAAGCGTAGAACGCCAGCGCCGCCGGCACGGATACGACCGCCGTCGGAAGGCCGAAGTACAGAATCAAGCTGAGGAACACGAAGATGATCAGGTGCCCCGCCAGCATGTTGGCATAGAGCCTCAGGCCGAGCGTCAGCGGCTTGCTGAACTCCGAGATCAGATGTATGACCCACATGAACGGCGCGAGCACGAACTTGCCCTTCTCCGGCAGGCCGTGCGGCACCCACTCCTTGAAATACCTGAACCCATGACGCCTGATCCCGACATACTGCGTGATCAAAAAGGTCAGTATCGCCAGCGCGAAGGTGAACGAAAGGTTGCTCGTAACCGGGTAGCTGAGCGGCGTCAGGCCGAGCAGATTCAGGGTCAGGATAAACACGAAGAGGGTGAGCGTGTAGGGATAAAACTTCCTACCCTCCTCGCCCATCTGCGCGCCTAGATGGTTGCGCCCGAAGGCGTAGATCTCCTCGACGATCACCTGGTAGGCGCCGGGCCTGTCCTTGAGCAGTCGGCTCCCGATGAACAGGATCAGGAACGTAATAATAGCCCCCGCCCAGAGATACCAGATGATCTTGTTTATAGAGAGGTCTACCCCGAAGACCTCGATGGGTATCCTCCAGGTCGTCCGGCCGATCTCCCACTCGTGCAGGATCTCGTGCCTGAGCTCTTCCTGTGTCATCTGCAGGAGCGCAAGCGAACCCGTCATGCAGCCACCCTTCGTTCCGCTTTCTCCAGTTCCTCCCCGGCTGATCCGGTCTTGGCTCTCCCCGCCGTCCCCGCGATCCTGACCACCC
>JBFLXF010000363.1:0-3489 GCA_040757515.1 Actinomycetota bacterium | reverse complement strand
AGAGTCGGTGGTGAGGTGGGCGAGGGCTATCCTGCCTCTTTGCTCCCAGAGGCGAGCTCTCCCGCGGTGCGGGGCAGCCTGCGCCATGGCCAGGGCTGTCTGTCCGGCTGCGGGAGGCCTCGTGCCCTCTGAGGAGATCACGCACCCGGCTATCCCGCTTACCACACGGCCCCCGGGGCAGAGGCACCGGACAGAGCGAACATCGTTACTGTCTCGCCCATGGAAGGTTCCTCCCCACGGTCGCGTCGAGATCCGGACGGGTTTGCCCGGAAGTATACTCTTGTCTAAAGTAGGAGCGCCCATGGAGGAGTGGCCTCCGGACCACGCGAACGAGGAGGGATTCATGACCGGCCGTCTTACGCCGGACACGGTGCTCCGCCGGGCGCCCGACGTTAGGGTGCGCATCGACTCCAGCAACAACATCCGGGTCTACTCCGAGGAAGCGGTGTACCACCTCGGTCCGCACGGCCTGGCGATACTCGACGCCTTCTATCAGCCGACGACCATGTCCCGGGCGCTCGAGAGGCTCGGCGCCTCGGTGACCGGCAGACAGGACTGGATGTCCCTCACGACCACGATAATGCAGCTCTACGAGGCAGGCGTCCTGCTCGACGAGAGCCAGCGCACGCCGAAGCTCGAGACCGGCAAGCTCAGCTTCGGTGGTCCGGACATCCACATAGGCATGCTGAACGACCGGCTCCGAACCTCCGCCTTTCTCTCCGGCATAAGCGAGGTGGTGCGTTCCGGAGACGTCGTGGTGGACATAGGTACGGGAACGGGGGTGCTGGCGATCGCCGCCGCGCGGGCCGGGGCGAGGCATGTGTACGCCATCGAGGCCAGCGCCATAGGGGAGACCGCTCAACGCATATTCGAGGCTAACGGGCTGGAGGATCGCATCACCCTCCTGCGCGGATGGTCTACCCGGCTGACCCTCCCCGAGCGCGCGGACGTCCTCGTCAGCGAGATCATCGGCAACGAACCCCTGGGAGAGGACGTTCTGGAGATAACCTCGGACGCCCGCCAGCGGCTGCTCAAGCCCGGCGCACGCATGGTGCCGGGCAGGATCAGGATATTCGGGCTGCCGGTCACGATCCCCGAAGCCGAGATCGCCCGGCTCAGGCCCACGGACAGGGCCCTGCAAGACTGGCGCTCGTGGTACGGCATCGACTTCACTCCCCTGTCCGAGATGGCCGGAGAATCGGCCTCGGCGTTCTTTGTCAAGCCGCAGAAGGCTCACGGCTGGCGGACCCTCAGCGATCCCATTCTGCTGGCGGAGGTAGACCTGAGAGAGGTGGAGCGGCCGTTGATAGACAGCTCCATCGTCGTCAGCGCAGACGCTTCGGGGGATCTCAACGGTCTGCTCGTATACTTCGAGCTGGAGCTCGGCCCGACCACCCGCCTCTCTACTCACCCGGCGCGCGTGGACGAGAACTGCTCCTGGCACGATATGGTCTGGAACCTGGAACCACTCCGACTGGGTGAGGGAGACCGGTTCGAGGTAACCTACCGGTACCGCGCCACCGGAACCTCGCACGAGGTGAGCGTCTCCCGGGCCTGAGTCGCGCGACCGGGCGCGTCTCCTAGGACCAGTGCCGGCGCAGCCACATCTCCAGCGTCAGCGCCCACCAGAAGTCGAAGGGCTGCGGTTCACCCCGGAGAAAGGAGAGGTAGTAGCGGCGGAGCGCGTTCTCGTCGAGGTATCCGCGGGCGGCGGCCCGGGAGCCCGAGATCAGGCCCTCCACCGTCTCTTTAGCACGGTCTTTGAAGCCGCGGTCGAACAGCGATACCGGCTCTATCTTACCTACGCTCCTTCTGGCGCTCTCGGGCATGACGCCGCGCATGGCGCGGCGGGCTATGCCCTTGGGCTCGCTGGGGCGCTGCACCCGCCACTGCGGCATCGCCAGCACCAGCTCCGCCAGCCGCCGGTCGCTCCAGGGGTCCGCGAAGGTCAGCCCAAAGCGGGCCCGGGTACGCTCGTCCAGGGTAATGAGCCGCGAGATGGCGAACGAGAAGATCCGCTCGTAGCGCCTCCGGCGCGCGGGCTCTTTGAAGGGGGATGCCGGTGCGCTGACCTCGATGATCTCGTCTAGCCCTATCCTGCGGGCAAACTCCGGATTCACCCAGCCGGGGTAGCGAGCCCGGTTCCCAGAGCCTCGTAGCCTCCGGCGCGCCTCCGGCCCGTCCCCCCACGGCAACGCGGAGAGGACCCAGGGCCTGAGCAACTCGCTGACCGCTACCCGTCTCAGACCCCGCCCGGTCCACCGCCCAAGCTCGCGCAGATCCTCCATGACATCGCCCACCCTGCCGGACCTCAGCGCCCCCAACAGGTCAAAGACCCAGTCGCCCACCATCTCGTCGCCCCTGTCGCCGGAGAGGACGACGCCCATGCCATCCTCGCGCGCCGCCGTGAGCGTCTTCTCTATGAGAGGCTGGTAGATCCAGATCAGGGGACTGTCCCGGTCGGGGCCATGGTCGGGATAGCCCGACAGCGGCCACGCCTCACCGGCGGCCACCTCCCTCACCGGTATCCCGTAGTATCCCGCTATCTGAGAGCTTATGTGCCGCTCGTCGCTGCCCTCCAGATCCCCGCCAAACGCCCAACTGTAGGCCCGTATCTCTCCACCGACATCCCCGCCCCTCACCAGCCTCCCCCCCACAGAGGCTATCGTCCCCGAGTCCATCCCTCCACTCAAGAAAAGCCCTACCGGCCTCCTCTGACCCACAACCCGGCAGCGCACCGCCTCCTCAAAGACCCAAAGAAACCGCTCTGCGTACTCCCGCTCATCGGCGCAGCGGATGACCCTCCCCGGCTCTGCGTCCCAGTAGCGCCACACCCCAAAGCTCCCATCCTCCCCGTAGCTGAGCGCGTGCGCCGCCGGCAGCTGTGAAATGCCCTCGTAGAAGGTCCACTCAGGCAGCCCGAACGGTCCGGCCAGGTGCGCCCCTATTGCGGGTTCGAAGGGACGCACCTCAAAACCACCGGCGGCCAAAACCTGCTTGACCTCCGTGCCGATCAGGAGCCTGCCACCCTCCTCCCGCCGGTAGTAAAGCGAGCGCATCCCCATCGCATCTCTGGCCGCAAACAGCCGCCCCTCGAGCTCATCCCACACCGCAAAGGCAAAGTCCCCAACAAGCCTCCCGGCGCATCCCTCCCCCCACCTCTCGTAGGACGCCAGGATCAGCTCCGCGTCGGTGGGCGCCCTGCCGGCCGGCAGGTGCCGCGCGCCCAGAAGACCGGCAAGCTCTCGGCGGTTGTCTATGCGGGCGTCGGCCACCACCACCAGCTTCGAGCGGGCGTCGTAGAGCGGCTGGAGCATGGCCCTCTTCCCTTCTCGCCCTCCCTCTCGCCGGCTCTCCCCCTCAGAGTCGGTGGTGAGGTGGGCGAGGGCTATCCTGCCTCTTTGCTCCCAGAGGCGAGCTCTCCCGCGGTGCGGGGCAGCCTGCGCCATGGCCAGGGCTGTCTGTCCGGCTGCGGGAGGCCTCGTGCCC
>JBFLXF010000362.1:0-3491 GCA_040757515.1 Actinomycetota bacterium | reverse complement strand
GTAGTACATAGCGCCGCCGCGCTGCAGGGCCTGGCGGATCGGACGCAGCAGGCGACGCTCGGGGGTGTAGGCGAAGACCAGCACCTTGCCGGCCTCAAACTGGTCGTTCCAGGCGCCCGCCTCCTCCCGGGGCGCCTCCATCTCGGTCAGTATGGGCGCTACTCCCACCCGCGTAACCGAGCCGGCGAAGAGTATCGCCGCAAGGGAGATAAAGATCAGGAGCGTCGGCACGCCGATAGCCGGCGTGGTCAGGGCGAACATGATGCCGACGATTATGAAGACGATGGCGAAGCCCAGCGGCACCTCGAGGCCGCGCGAGTCGTCGGGGACGACTATGTAGCGCGTTCCCACCGGGAAGGGCTCGGGCTCGTCGAGATCCTTGCGCTTGAGGATAACCGTGAGGTCGTCCCTGCCCACGCCCAGATCACGTATCTCCCTGACGGCCTGGTTGAGCCCGGCACCGTCGTCCATAACCCCGACTACCGTATAGCCGGTGCCGTGTTCGAGTCCTTCCCGCGCCTCTGCCAAGTGCCGTACCTCCACGGAGGATTCCCCCGATCCGTCGGTGCGCTTTTTCGCGCACAGGATACATTTTTCTGCGGCTCCATACTAGACCGCCGGCGCAGGCTCGCGGGTATCTCTTTCACAAAGGCGCCCGCAGACGGGGAACGACCGCCTGTGATAAGGCTCACCCCCTGTCTTTGCGCCGCTCGGTTACACTACTGTTGTGGATACTCGCGAGAGGCACACGGGCAGCGAGGGCCGCACAGAAGGCTCCGGGAAGCGGGGACTTCGGGCCTGGATCCGGCGCAACCCCTGGCTGCTGCTGCGCCTCTCGATGGTCGTACTCTTCTCCCTCTGCGCCTACATGGCGGCGCACAACCTCTCCTACGGCCTTGAGGGCAAGCCGGTGGTTCTCACCGCCGAACAGATAAACCGCGGCTGGTTGCCGGCGGGCCTTGAGCAAGGCGACTACGTGGAGATCCGGGGCACGCCGGACCTGGGTGACGACCCTCGCGTGCTGGGCACACCCGAGTCGAAGGTGGCCGTCGCCTCCCGGTACGGAAGCGCCAACTACTTCTACTTCCGCCTTCAGGAGACCGGTGACAACCTGCTCATACAGAAGGCGCAGACGCCGCCGAACTTCGAGAACCCGCCTGAGGTCTTCAGGGGCAGGCTCGCAAGCGTGGGGACGGTCATCTTCCACGACACCACCCAGGCGGGTCTCAGGCAGGCGAACCTCCCGCACGACGAATCCATCCCCGTCATCGAGAGCAGCGACACGCCGCGCTACTACCGTCAGCTCTTCCCGGTCTACGTGCTTATCGTGAGTCTCTTCCCCCTCTCCCTGGCCTATCTGGCCTGGCGGAAGAACAAGCCGCTTCTGGACTGAGCCGGGGCAGCGCCCCTAGAGCCCGGCGCCCCGCGTTGCTATATTGGCCGCGCACCTGAGGCTGCGCCGTTCCAGAGGGGAGAGAGGGGAGAGCGACGTTGAACAACTTCTTCGGGTTCGCGGAACGCGGGACAAACCTTCGCACCGAGACAATAGCCGGGCTCACCACCTTCATGACGATGGCCTACATCGTCTTCGTCAACCCGACCATCCTCGGCACCCAGGGGACAGGGCTCCCAATCACAGGCGTCTTCTTCGCCACTTGCGTGGCCGCGGCGGTCGCCAGCATCACGATGGGCCTGGTAGCGAACTTCCCGATAGCGCTCGCCTCCGGACTCGGCCTCAACGCGATAGTGGCCTTTACCCTGATCTTGGGCCTCGGTCTCTCCTGGCAGCAGGCGATGGCCGTCGTGGTCGTCGAGGGCATACTCGTAACGGTGCTCGTCCTGACTAATCTGCGCGAGGCGGTCCTGAACGCGATCCCCCTGAGCCTCAAGTTCGCCATCGCAGTCGGCATCGGGCTCTTTATCGCCTTCATCGGTCTGAAGAACGGTGGCATCGTGATCCAGGACCCTGCGACCTACGTGCGGCTCGGCGACGTGACGCAGGGGCCGGTCCTTCTCGCGCTCTTCGGGCTTATCGTGACGCTCGCCCTGGTGGCTCGCGGGATGCGCGGAGGGATACTCGCCGGGATCCTGATCACCGGCATAGCCGGCATGATCTTCGGGATCGTGCCGCTCCCGGAAAGGATCGTGGACTTCCGCTTCGACACCTCTACCGTCGGCGGCGGTCTGCTCGCGGTGCCCCAGGTCCTGCAGCTCTCGCTCATCCCCGTAATCTTCGCCCTCTTCATGACCGATTTCTTCGACACGATGGGGACTATGATCGCCGTGGCTCAAGAGGCCAACCTGCTGGACGAGGAGGGCAGGGTGCCCGAGGCCAAGCGTGTGCTCCTGGTGGACTCGCTGGCTGCGGCCTTCGGCGGCGCGATGGGCGCCAGCTCCGTTACCAGCTACATAGAGAGCGGCTCCGGCGTCGCCGAGGGTGGCAGGACCGGCTTCACGAGCGTCATCGTCGGCATACTCTTCCTGCTCGCTCTGCCGTTCTCGCCGCTCATCTCCGTCTTCGGCGGCTCCATCCCGATACCCGGTCCCGAGGAGGGACAGGAGATCTTCGTCTCCCCCGTCACGGCGCCGGCCCTGATAGTGGTAGGGTTCCTCATGATCACGGCCGTCCGCTTTATCCCCTGGGACAACTTCGAGGACGCCATCCCGGCCTTCCTGACGATCCTCACCCTGCCGCTGACCTTCAACATCGCCTATGGCATAGGGTTCGGGTTTATCTCCTACGTGCTCATAAAGCTCGCCAAGGGGAAGCCCGGGGAGGTGCATCCGCTCCTCTACGCGGCTGCCATCCTCTTCGGCCTCGCCTTCGTCCTGTCTCCCTGAAGAGCCCGAAGATACGCCCAAGAGTTTATATGCCCCATAGTTGGGGTAAGAGCGCAACGCAAGTGGCGCGAAGCGGCCGCGGTGCCATAATGGTGTCTCTGCGGGGCACCGTCGGCGGAGGGCTGGTGCAGGAGGGAGGGTTTCACATAGGGGTACTGATCTGGATAGCGGTAGGGCTCATAGCCGGTGTTCTCGCCAAGTGGGTGATGCCGGGACCGGATCCCGGCGGCATCATAGTCACGATCCTGATAGGCATGGCGGGTGCGCTCGTCGGAGGCTACGTGCTTCAGTGGCTGTTGAATGCCCCTCAACCTACGGATCTGAGCCTGGGATCCATCCTCACGGCGACGCTTGGGGCGATCATCCTGCTGGCAGTCTACCGCCTCATCACACGCCGCGCCGCTTGAGAAGACAGAGTCTAGAAGGAAAGAGAAAGGAGAGCCAAGCAATGACGGAACAGAGGACTCAACAGAGGGGCGGAGGGAGCAGCCCGTTGCAGACCGAGCGCGGCAGCACCACCATAGCCGACTCGGTGGTCGCCAAGATCGCCGGCATAGCGGCGCAGGAGGTTGACGGCATTCGCATGGGCAGCGGCGCCGCGCAGACGGCGAGCAGCCTTCTGGGCTCGATAACCGGTGGCGGCGGCGGTC
>JBFLXF010000361.1:0-3491 GCA_040757515.1 Actinomycetota bacterium | reverse complement strand
GACCTCGTGGACGAGGCCGAGCGCGAGGGCATAAGCCCACAGGAGTACGTCGTGCGCGAGCTGAAAGAAGGCCGCCTCCGCTTCGCCGCCGAGGACCCGGACTCGCCGGAGAACTTCCCGCGCGTGCTCACCCTCTGGCGCTCGAACCTACTCGGCTCCTCCAGCAAGGGCCACGAGTTCTTCCTCAAGCACCTGCTCGGCGTCCCCGACGCTGCCGTGAGGGCTGAGGAGACGCCCGAAGAGATGCGCCCGCAGGAGGTTACGTGGCGCGAGGCACCGGAGGGCAAGCTGGACCTGCTCACCACCATAGACTTCCGCAAGAACGGCTCCTCACTCTACTCGGACATCGTGCTGCCGACGGCGACATGGTATGAGAAGCACGACATCTCCTCAACGGACATGCACCCGTTCGTGCACCCGTTCAACCCGGCGATCACGCCGCCGTGGGAGGCCAAGAGCGACTGGGACATCTTCAACTACGTCGCGGAGGTCTTCTCGGAGCTGGCGAAGAGGCACCTGGGGGTTCGTAAAGACATCGTCGCCGCCCCCCTCATGCACGACACCCCCGACGACCTCGCCCAGCCCTCCGGCAGGGTGCTCGACTGGAAGAAGGGCGAGTGCGAGCCCATCCCCGGCAAGACGATGCCCAAGCTCGTCGTCATCGAGCGCGACTACGGCGCCGTCGCAGAGAAGATGCAGGCCCTGGGTCCTGCGGTGGAGAACGTCGGCATACAGGCCAAGGGGAACGTGTGGAAGCCCCACCAGGAGGTCGAGTACCTCAAGGGACGCAACGGAACCGTGCGCCACGGCGTCGGAGCGGGCAGGCCGGAGCTAAAGCGGGCCGAGCAGGTCTGCGAGGCGATTCTCGCCCTTTCGGGGACGACGAACGGCCGACTCTCGGTCGAGGGATTCAGGCAGATGGAGAAACGCACCGGGATGAGGCTCGCCGATCTGGCCGAGGAGCGGGGGGAGGAGCTGATCACGTTCAACGACATCGTCTCTCAACCGCGCAAGGTCATCGCCTCGCCCGAGTGGTCCGGCACCGAGAGCCGCACGCGCCGCTACTCGCCGTTCACGATCAACTACGACCGCTCGATCCCCTGGCGCACCCTCACCGGCCGCCAGCAGTTCTACATAGACCACGAGTGGATGCTGGAGTACGGGGAAGGACTGCCCGCCTATCGTCCGCCGATGCGCATGGCGAAGCACACCGGCGATATCCGCGAGGGCAACGGCCGCGCCGAGGTCGTTCTCAAGTACCTCACGCCGCACTCCAAGTGGTCTATCCACTCCGAGTTCCAGGACAACCTGACCATGCTCACCCTCTTCCGGGGCGGGCCGACGATGTGGATCAGCCCTCAGGACGCCGGGAAGATGGGGGTCGCGGACAACGACTGGGTCGAGGCCTACAACCGCAACGGCGTCGTCTCCGCGAGGGCTGTGGTGTCACATCGGATACCCGAAGGCACCACTATCATGTACCACTCTCAAGATCGGCACCTCAACACTCCGATAAGCGAGGTCTCGGGAACGCGCGGCGGCACGGAGAACTCCCTGACCAAGATCTTCGTGAAGCCCACGCACATGATCGGGGGCTACGCTCAGCTCTCCTACGGCTTCAACTACTACGGCCCGACGGGCTCCCAGCGCGACGAGCTGACGGTGATGCGCAAGCGCGAAGGGAAGGTGGTCTACTGATGCGCGTGAAGGCGCAGGTGGCGATGGTGATGAACCTGGACAAGTGCATCGGGTGCCACACCTGCTCGGTGACCTGCAAGAACGTCTGGACGAGCCGCGAGGGCACCGAGTACCAGTGGTGGAACAACGTCGAGACCAAGCCCGGCGTCGGCTACCCGAAGCTCTATGAGGACCAGGAGCGCTGGAAGGGCGGCTGGACCCTCGACGACGGTGGCAAGCTCCAGCTCAAGGCCGGCGGCAAGCTCCGCAAGCTCGCCAACATCTTCTTCAACCCGGATCTGCCGAGCATCGATGACTTCTATGAGCCCTGGACCTACGACTATGAGACGTTGACCACGGCGAAGCCCTCCGAGCACCAGCCGGTGGCCCAACCCATAAGCCAGCTCTCAGGCGAGCCCGTGGACCTGCAGTGGGGCCCGAACTGGGACGACGACCTCGCCGGTGCCCCCGAGACCGCCCCTATGGATCCCAACATCCGGGACGGGCTGGAGGAGAGGATCACCTTCGAGTACGAGCAGGTCTTCATGATGTACCTGCCACGCATCTGCGAGCACTGCCTGAACCCCTCGTGCGTCGCCTCCTGTCCCTCAGGCGCGATGTACAAGCGCGAGGAGGACGGCATCGTCTTGGTGGACCAGGAGCAGTGCCGTGGCTGGCGCTATTGCGTCTCCGGCTGTCCGTACAAGAAGACTTACTTCAACTGGGAGACCGGCAAGGCTGAGAAGTGTACTCTATGCTACCCGCGCATCGAGAACGGCTTCCCCACCATCTGCTCCGAGACCTGCGTCGGCCGGTTGCGCTACATCGGCGTCGTCCTCTACGACGCCGACGCGATAGAGGAGGCCGCCTCCGTCCCGGACGAGAAGGACCTGCTCGAGGCGCAGCGCCGGGTCTTCCTCGACGCAAACGACCCGGCGGTGGTGGAGCAGGCGCGCTTCGACGGGATACCGGACAACTGGATCTCCGCCGCGGCCCGCTCGCCGGTCTACAGGCTCGCGATAGACTGGGGCGTCGCCTTGCCGCTGCACCCCGAGTACCGCACGCTGCCGATGGTCTGGTACGTGCCGCCGCTCTCGCCGGTTCTGGGGCTCGTCGAGGACGGCGAGCCCGACCCCGACGACGTCTTCCCGGCCATAGACCGGCTCAGGATACCGATAAAGTATCTCGCTAACCTGCTCTCGGCGGGGGACGAGGAGGTGATCCGGGGCGTCCTCAAGAAGCTCGCCGCGATGCGCGCCTACATGCGCGAGAAGAACCTCTCCGGCGTCGGCGACCCGGAGGCGGCGGCCTCGGTCGGCATGGACCCGCAGACGATAGAGGACATGTACCGCCTGCTCGCCATCGCCAAGTACGAGGAGCGCTACGTCATCCCGCTCGCCCACCGGGAGCTGGTCACCGACGAGCTCTACGCGCAGCGGGGCACACGGGGGCTGGACTTCGTCGGGGGCCACGGGCCCGCCGAGCGCGGGGCGAGCGAGGCGTACTTCTCCACCGAGGAGCTGGCAAAGAACGCCCGCGCCCTCTTTGAGCAGGGCGGCGGCTCCTCGTGCAGCCTGGATTTCCCCGGTGGTCCCGGAAGCTGCGCCTCCGGGACCACCGGAGCCGCGCGCAACGAGAGCTTCTACGCGATGAAGGAGGAGCTGGAGAGAAAGGCCAGAGAGCTCGGCGGCAAGATCCCGGCCCCCAACGTGCGGCTCTTCAAGAGCAAGGAGGATTTCGAGGCGTTCCACCTGCGGCCGGGAGGCTCCGGGGCGTGAGGATCCTCAAGCTCCTCTCCGTCCTGCTGCGCTACC
>JBFLXF010000360.1:0-3494 GCA_040757515.1 Actinomycetota bacterium | reverse complement strand
TCGGGACCGGAGCACGCGAACAGGATCGTCCTCATCCCCGCCTATAGGGTGCACTACGTCGTCTGCGACGACGTAGTGCGACCCATGGACGGCCAGTAGCGATACCTTATCCGACTTTGAGGGTTAGGGGCAAGGCCTGCGCGGGCGATCCGAGCCGTCCGGACGCGCTACCTTCCGGAGCCGTCCAGCGGAGCAACGCCGGTCCATACTCCTCGAGGTCAGCGCAGGTGTATCATCAGAGAACCGATCAACATCCGGTGCTGGTCGGCATGCCGGCATCCGCACGCCCGTCCCTCTACCTGAGGGCGGCCATCGGGGCCGCTTTTCGGGTGGCTCTGCGGGCCTTCGATGGGCGCAGCGATTTGTGAATTGGTCTCGTGCTTCTGCTTCGACGGCAACGGACGCCAGCAAGGACCGCGGGGGCCGGGACGTTCTCCGATGCTAGTGGGAGTGGAGGGGTAGGTCGTCGTGGCTATGGGCCGGGATGCGGTGGTTCTCTTCGCCGGCCTCCTGCACGGGATCGACGTGGATCACGGCCCCGCGCAGGTAGCTCAGGTGGTGCAGCAACCGGTGGTTGACCTCGCGGGCGATGGCGTGTCCCTCGGCCACCGAGAGCTCCGGGGCCACCACGATGTTGACTTCGGCGCGCAGCTCGTGCCCCAGCCACCGCGCCCGGACCTCCTTCACGTCCTCGACCCCGGGAACGTGGCTAGCGGCGTGGCGTACCTCATCCAGCACCTCGGGCTCCACCCCGTCCAAAAGGCGCGTAAAGACGGCCTTCCCGGACTGCCAGACGATGACCAGGATAGCCGCGGCGATGAGCAGCCCGATTACGGGGTCCGCCAGGGGATAGTGCACGATCAGGCGACATTTTGTGGGACGCTGAGATGCTCGTGATGGGGACACCCAAACACCCGGCACACCCTCTCGGCAAGCTCATACGCTCCGAGAAGCCCGTCGGCCTCCACAACCTTGCGCTTGGCGTGTACCCACTTGGGCTCTATGGCGTTCAGCCACGGACTTTTCTTCGGGAGAAAGCAGCTCACGATCCTCACTCCTTCGCCGCTGTTTTTGACCTTGCGATTGTGGTGTCCGAGCCACCTTCTGACCTCTTTGGAGATGTGCCAGCTCGCGTTGTCCCAGATGAGAAGCAGCACTTTCTTGCCCATCTCTTCGAGCTTCTCACAGCACCACGAAAGAAACTGCGTTGTTATGGAGCTTACGGGCCTTCCGTCCACGAAACGCAGCCAAGTGTCACCTGCAGAAGCCTCTGGAAGGTAGAGTCCGTAGCAAGAGATCGCCTTCGGCTCAGGGTCGTCTTTGGCGACCAACCGTTGGACGAGACGGAGCGGCTCGCCGTCCTCGCTCCAGGCATTGAGGGTGGGCAAAGCCTCCCGGCTCCACCAGCATTCGTCCAAGAAGCCGCTGGCCCACTCCGGATCGGAGGCGGAGATCTCCATCAGCCGGTCGCGCCGCCTTTTTTTCTTTCGTACAGTGGGTCGGGGGAAGTGATCCAACGCTTGGCGCGCATCCACCTCACCGAAAGAAGGCGCGACAAGGTGGCCCGGATCGTCTCGCCCGAGACCCGCTTCGGGGTGATGCCTTCCTCGAAGGCCACATCGGCGGCCATCTCCAGAGTCCACAAGCTGCTCTCGCGTCCGAACTCCCTCGGAGAGCGGTGGAGCATCTCTCGCAGGGCTTCGGCGCTTTCCTCGTCGAAGGCGGCGTACACGCGCTTGGGGCGAGAGGAGCCAGCGACGAGGGCATCGAGGCCGCGCTCGTTGAAGGCGCGGATGGCGTTGCGAACCGTTTGCGAAGCGCATCCGAGGTTTTCGGCGATCCTCGGAGGCGGGGTTCCTCGGGCGCTCGCCAGAAGGATCTGGCAGCGTCTCATCACGAAGGCGTCTGCCGCACGCAACCCGGCTTCGAGACATTCGCGCTCTTCTTCCGACAGATCCCGAACGAAAATTGGAGGCTTCATGGAAGCCACTATAGCTCATAACACACAACCATCTCTGAGGATGCATTAAGCTCCTGGCCGACACCGGCACGAACCCTACCGAACTGCTTTCGCGGCACGTCGCCGGCGATTGGGGCGAGGTCCCGCCCGAGGACGCTAAAGAGAACGAGCTTTCCGTCCGCGAGGGTTTCAGGATACTCAGCAGCTACCGCGTCGGCGAGGACGGCTCGAAGATCTGGCTGATTACGGAAGCCGACAGATCGAGCACCTGCCTGCTTCTTCCGAGCGAGTATTAGCGATCCGGCCCCGCGGCGCCAAGCAACAGCTTGTAACACGCCGCGGGGCCTTGTCCGCTCTTCGAGCGACCGACGGCCGGGGGAGGAGGGCTCAAGCCGTCGCGCGGCTCGCCCCGGCTTCGCCGGACCTCGCGATGGCGAAGCGTGGCTCTGTGGCGGCGGCCCTCTGAGCGAAGCTCTGTGGGCCTTCAGGGAAGCTGCTGCAGGGAACCGCGGCGGAGGAGGTGAGGCGGTAGCCGACTGTCCCGTTTCGATCCGAGATCGGCGGCGGGGCTTACGGGCGGGGCCTTCACGACAACGGAACCCGGTGGTAGGAGATGCGTTCTGCACGTCCCGGCGGGAGGGCTTTCTCTCGACAACGGTGCCCGGTGGGGGCGGGCCTTGCCCGGACCGACTCGCGCTCCTTCGGAGCACTTCGCCGGCCCGACCGGCGGCCCTCGTGGTTCGTTCTTGAGGCGTGGGTCCCCTGCGCCGTGCGGAGGCGAGGAGTAGGAGCCGCGACCGGTCGAGGTGGAGGGCGCCTTGCCCGCGCTTCGCGCGATCTGCGGCGCCCCGTGGCTACCGGAACGCCGTAGCGTCACAACGAACGCCTGCCAGGGCGCCACTCGTGGACGAACCCGGCGGGGGTCAGCAAGATACTGCCTAACCCGCCGTTAACAGCGTGTTAATAACGGTTGCGAAAGTCCCTGCATTTATGGAGAATTGCATTGTGAACGCGCTACGCGGCATCGAGCAGGGGAGGAGAAAAGGGGTGGAGGGCTGATGGTCGGTTGTTATTCTTCTCCGGAAGCGGCTTAGGCATGGGGTATCGGAGCGTTAGCGTCAGCCTGGAGGAGAAGCTCCTGGTCGCCGTGGACCGGGCGGCCGGGGAGCGCGGGATGAAGCGTTCCGAGTTCGTTGACGCCGCTCTGAGGGAGCACCTGGCGCGCCTCGCGGAGAGGGAACTGGAGGAGCAGCTGGGGCTCGCGGCGAAGATGGACAACCTGGCCGAGCTCGTGGACGAGAGGGCCGACGACCTGCGCGAGCTGACGTTGAGGCGGACGAACGCCGCGGTCGGCATGAGCAGGCACGCTCTGCGCGTGGCCGAGAGGATCTACGCGGTGCTGGAGGCCCAGTTCGCGGCCAACCCGAAGTTCTCTTACGAGGAGGCGGAGGAGACGGCGCGCCGGCGCGTGCAGGAGGCCCTCGGCCCCCGGGAGGTTCGCGAGGTGGACCGAGAGCGGCCGTGAAGTCGTTCG
>JBFLXF010000359.1:0-3499 GCA_040757515.1 Actinomycetota bacterium | reverse complement strand
CTCCTCGACCCAGGTGCCGCACTTCGTCCGCGACATCCTGGCCCTTATGTGCGGCATCCCGGACAGCAGGCTGCGCGTCGTCGCCCCGGACGTGGGCGGGGGCTTCGGATCGAAGCTTAACGTCTACGCCGAGGAGGCGCTCGCGCTCGCCCTCGCCCGCAGGCTCGGCGTCCCGATAAAGTGGGTCGAGGACCGTTCGGAGAACCACCTGGCGACGACGCACGGGCGCGGGCAGGTGCAGTACATCGAGGTCGCCGCCAAGAGAGACGGCGAGATCCTGGGCATGAAGGTGAAGCTGATCGCCGACATGGGCGCCTACCTTCAGCTCCTCACGCCCGGCATCGCCGTCTTCGGGGCGTTCACCTTCCCCGGCCTCTACTCGATGAAGGCATACTCCTTCGAGTGCGTCGGGGCGTTCACCAACCTCACGCCGACCGATGCATACCGCGGAGCCGGGCGCTCCGAGGCCGCCTACGGCCACGAGCGCATCATGGACGACCTCGCCCGCGAGCTCGGCATGGACCCGGCCGAGGTGCGCCTCAAGAACCTCATACCGCCCTTCGACGAGCCCACGACCGTCCCTTCCGGCGTGATGTACGACTCCGGCGACTACGAAGCGTGCATGAAGAAGGCCCTCGACCTCGTGGACTACGATGGCGTCCGCGTCGAGCAGCGGAGGCGCCGGGAGGCGGGGGAGACGCTGCAGCTCGGCATCGGCATCGGCAACTTCACCGAGAGCGGCGGCCTCTCGCCTTCGAAGGTGGCCGCCGGGGTGCGCCTCCAGAGCGGCGGCTGGGAGGCCGCGAGCGTGCGCGTTCTCGCCTCCGGCAAGGTCGAGGTGGTGACCGGCACCTCCCCGCACGGCCAGGGGCACGTGACCGCCTGGTCTCAGATCGTCGCCGATGCTTTGGGTGTCTCGCCCGACGACGTGGAGGTCCTCCACTCGGACACCGCCGTCGCGCCGATGGGAAGGGACACCTACGGCTCCAGGAGTCTCGCGGTCGGCGGCGTCGCTCTGCACCTCGCCTGCGAGAAGGTCGTCGAGAAGGGCAAGAAGATAGCGGCGCACATGCTGGAGGCGGCGGAGGGGGACATCGAGTTCTCAGGCGGCAGGTTCTCGGTAGCCGGCTCTCCGGACCGCAACGTGACGATCCAGGAGGTTGCGGGCGCGGCCTACCTGGCCGCCGATCTGCCGGAGGGCATGGAGCCGGGCCTGAGCGAGAGCCAGGTCTTCGACCCGCCGAACTTCACCTGGCCGTTCGGTACCCACATCTGCGTCGTGGAGGTGGACACCGAGACGGGTCGGGTGACGATCCCGAAGTACGTCGCGGTGGATGACTGCGGGCCGGTCATAAACCCGACGATCGTGGACGGCCAGCTCCACGGCGGTATCGCCCAGGGCATAGCGCAGGCGCTCTACGAGGAGGCCGTCTACGACGAGGACGGCACCCTGGTTACCGGCACGCTGGTGGATTATCTGGTCCCCGGTCCGCCCGAGATCCCGCAGATGACCCTCGACCGTACCGAAACCCCCTCTCCCACGAACCCGATGGGCGTGAAGGGCATCGGGGAGTCCGGCTCGATAGGCTCCTCCCCCGCCGTGATAAACGCCGTGATAGACGCTCTCTCCCACCTCGGCGTGACTCACATAGACATGCCCGCCACGCCCTACAGGGTCTGGAAGGCCATACGGGAGACCGGCGGCGCAGTGACCGGCTCCCGCGACGCCGACCTCTCCGGCCGCCCTGCTCAGGCAGACGATGCAGGTGTTTAGCGGATACCGTCCCGGATAAGAAGCCGGAATAGCAATCCTCCGTATAAGGAGGGTGCAAGCATGAGCGGGTGGCGCCCCGACGGACGATAGGGAGAAGAAGATCGAGGGGCGCTCCGACCAGCGCAAGGGTGCCCTCAAGGAGAAGGGCTACCCTTAAGGACAAGTAGGCGCCCCCAGGGGCGGGAAAGGGCCGGGGCTATTATCCCCGGCCCTTTCTCTGTGTCGCGTTGTTAGGCGGAGACGGCCTTCAGCTTGCCGTCGAAGTACTCTATGAGGCTCGCGCGGTTCTTGTTGGCCTTCTCGTACTCGCGGAGCTGCCGGATCTGAGCCGCGTTCAGTCCCTCGGCCTTCTCCCGGATCTCGGCGACGTTCATCTCGTCGTAGCCGGCGATGGGCAGCACGGGCACAACCTCAGCCTCCTCGACGAGCCGGAGCCCCTGACGCCAGTAGGCGAGCGGCGCATACAGTAAGTCCATGTAGGCGTCGAGAGACTCCTCGACGAGCGTCTGGAAGGCGTCGCGCTGCTTCTCGGCCCGCTCGACGAGCTCCTGGGTCAGCGCCCGGTTGCTCTCCGCCTGATGGTGGAGCTCACGGGCCGTCTTCTCCACGGACTCCTGGAAAAAACGCATGTTCCGCTCCTGCAACCCGACCACGTGATCCAGATACCTCTTGTACGACTCCCCAGACATCTTCGTGAGCCTCTCGGCAGCCCCGTTGACCTTCCGCGTCATAACCATCATCTCGCCTCCATCATTGACAACTGCTTACGGTATGTGCAGTTTACACATATATTCCAATCTGTCAAGAAGAGTCTCACCGTTGCCGGGTCTTGATGAAGATGTAACCGTTCTGTAATTTCTGGCGGGTACATTGATACGTGCTAAGGTGGTAGATCCTTGTATATGGCGCGTTCTCTGAGGGAAGTTGAGAGGTGATCTGATGCGGTTGAAGAGGCTGGTTCTATTGTTCGCGTCGCTTGTGGTGATCGGGGCGCTGGCGTCCTGCGGATCGCTGGGGCAGGGCGGGGGAGAGCAGGGCGGAAAGGAGCGGGACGACACTAAGATGTCCCGGGAGGCTGAGCAGGAGCAGGTTGCGCCCGCGCGAGGCAATGAGAGCACGGGTGGCGGGCAGGCGAGGGTCGCGCCGCCGGAGAACAAGACCCTCACGCTGACCGTCCCGAAGATGGAGCGGGTGCAGGGCGTTGAGGTTCCCACCGGGCTCGGCAACGATGAGGCTCTGTTGCGCGAGAACGCCGCCGTCCGGCTCAAGTATACGGGCTGGCCGTGGGAGGAGGAGGCGAACGTCTACATCGCCGGGCACCGGCTCGGGTATCAGGGTACGGACAGCTACCTCGCCTTCTATGACATAGACAAGCTCCAGAAGGGCGATGAGATCATCATCACCGACGCCGAGGGGCGCGAGTACGTCTACGAGGTTTATGAGACGATGAACAACGTCGAGCCGACGAACCTGAGCGTGCTCAATCCGGTCCCTGGCAAGAACATAGTGAGCTTGCAGGCGTGCACGCTACCGGACTACTCTCGCAGGATCATCGTGCGGGGCGAGCTTAAGGATATCAGGGCGTAGTCAGAGGGGACGTGAGGACGGATGCGGGGGGCCGGGGCGAGATTATCCTGGCCCCCTCTCTTGTGAGGGGGATTTGTTTCTCGGAGTAGACCTCGGCACAGGATCGGTGAAGGCGCTGCTCCTCTCAGAGGCCGGAGA
>JBFLXF010000358.1:0-3501 GCA_040757515.1 Actinomycetota bacterium | reverse complement strand
ACGACTTCGAACTCCTCGGTCCACGAATTCACCATCTTCCGATCCACCGTCTGCGGCATCACGTCCTCCCCTGTAGCTGGAGAGGACACCATGCCAGACAACCGCATTATTTACAACTGTAGTACTAAGCCTACCCGGATGGTTCTTGATTCGCCAAAAATGTTCCAGGAATACGCAATATGGGTGATGTGCCATTCTTGTATCTAAAATATCATGCCGGTAGTAAGGAGCCGGACTCGAGTGGGATTGCGGTCCTTGCGCATACGACCGGCCGACGCACTACGGCGGACCTCAGACTCCTCTGTGAGCGAGACGCGTCCATGCTTCTCGCCTGAGTACGGTTCTTGATCCGGGTCAGCGGCGATCAGCCGCTGGTCGTTTTGCTTGGGTTCGGCCGGAAGGTCGTCTTGCGCCCGCCCGGCCACCAGTTCCAGTCACCCAAGATGCGCATCGTAGCCGGGACGAGCAGGACGCGGATAATCGTCGCGTCCACGAAGACCGCGACCGCGAGTCCGAGGCCCACCGCCTTCGTTACGATGATGCCGGTAAAGGCGAACGCGCCCGTCACCACGATGATGATCGCTGCCGCCGACGTGATGATACCCGCTGTCGCCACGAGCCCCTTGGCGACGCTCGCGGTGTTGGAGTCGCCGTTCTCGTACGCCTCCCGGACGCGCGAGAGCAAGAACACCTCGTAGTCCATCGAGACCCCGAAGATCGTGCAGAACATCAGGATCGGGAGCGTCGCGTCCACGAAACCAAGCGGCGTGAAGTTCAAGAGCCCCGAGAGGTGCCCGTCCTGGAAGACGAAGACCATCGCCCCGAAGCTAGCCGTCAGGCTGAGGATGTTCACGATGACCGCCTTCAAAGGAATAAAGACCGACCGGAAGGTGAAGAACAAGACGAAGTACGTCACGATAAGGACGAAAGCCGCCGCGTACGGAGCCTTGCCGTAGAGGGCGGAGATGAAATCCATCTGCCCCGCGGAGAGACCGCCCACCATCAGGCTGACGCCGGGGGTCGTATCTATGGTACGGACCTCCTCCACGGCGCCGTAGGCAGCCTGGGTGTAGGGGTTCGCCTCGGGGATGGCCTGTATGAGGGCCCTCTTCCCCGCCACGTGGCTCTCCAGCGCCTCCTGCAACTGCTCCGACTCGCGCGCCGTCCGGGTGTCCAGGAAGTTCGCGACGCCCTCCGGCGAGATCCGTCCGTCCGCCGAGACTCCCTCCGGCAGGTCGGGCACCCTGCGGTCGAGCTCCCCGGCCACGCGCCGCTCCACTTCGGCCCGTATCTGAGGTTCCGCCTCCCGGACCTCCCGCTCCACCTGCGGCCTCACCTGCGCCCGGAGCTGCTCCTCCGTACCCGGCGGTACCGGCCCCGCCACCTCCAGCTGACGCCGGACGATCTCCTCGGTGCGCCGCCCGGTCTGCTCCTCGATCTGTTCGGCGACCAGTTCGTCCACCCGCTCCCGTGCCCGGGCCTCGGCCCCGGCCCGGGCCTCCTCGACCCTCGCGGCGTACTCGCGCGCGGCCTCGCGGGCTATGGTGTAGGCGCTCTCGACCTCCCGGACGCCCTCCGTCTCCTCTATCTTCTCGCCCAGAGCCCGGATCCTCTCCAGCCCTCCGGCGCTGAGGGGGTCTTCGGGGAGGGTGGCGACGACCTGGAGAGGGTTCAGGGCCGGGTAGTCGAACTCGTTCTTGAGGATCTCGTCTCCGGCTCGCGACTCGTACTTCTTCGGGAGCACGCTCGCCTCCGGGACACCGACCCTCATGTGCGTCACCGGCCACAGCAGCGTGCCGAGCAGGGCGGCGACGAGCAGGATCACCACGACGGGGCGGCGCATCACCAGCTCGGCGCTGCGGCTCCAGAAACGCGCGCCGGGCGCCCCGCTGTGGCGGCGGATGCGGAGCCAGTTGATCCTGTGTCCGAGCACGCCGAGGAGGGCGGGCAGAAACGTGAGCGCCGCAGTAACGGAGACAAAGACCACCAGCACGCCCGCGACGCCAATCGAGCGCATGAACATAAACGGGAAGAACAGCAGTCCGGAGAGCCCGATCAGGACCGCCGTTCCGGAGAAGAAGATCGAGCGCCCCGCCGTGGCGACCGTGCGCGGCACCGCCTCGGCGACCGGATAGCTCTCCAGCTCCTCCCGGAAGCGGCTGACGAAGAAGAGCGCGTAGTCTATGCCGAGCCCGAGCCCGAGCATCGTCGAGAGCGTAAGCACGAAGACGGACATGTCGTAGGCCCCGGCGACGAAGTAGAGCGCAGCCAGCGTCGCGAGCACGCTCACCCCGCCGACGACTACCGGGATTCCCGCAGCGACCACCGTCCCGAAGGCGACGAGCAGGATGAGGAGCGCGAACGGAAAGGCATACTTCTCGGCGTGCCTGATGTCCTCGTTGCTCGCGGTCTCCAGGTCCTGATAGACGGCGGGCGCGCCCGTCACGTAGGTCTCCAGCTCGCCAGAGCGGACCTTCTCCCTTACCTCGGCTACCAGGTTGCGGGTATCGTCCACCGAGACGTCGAACCCGATAACAGCGTAGGACTCCTGCCCGTCTCTGGAGATGAAGCGAGGGTCTTCCGTGTCCGGATAGCTCGTGACGAAGCCGGTCTCGGGCATCTCCCGGAGCGCCGCGAGCGCCGCCCGCTGCGCCTCCTGGAACTCCTCGCTCCGGGCGGGGAGGTCTTCCCTGCTCCGGAAGACGACCGTGAGAGTCGCGGGCGAGACCCCGAACTCCTCGACCATGACGTCCTGTACCCTCTCAGCCTCGGTACCGGCGCCGTCGAAGCCGCCGCCCTTGAGCCGCCCGGAGAGATCAGGCGCAAAGAACGCGCTCGCGACGAGCACCACGCCCCAGAGGATAAGCACCGTCCATCGGAAGCGGTACGCGAAGACGCCGAGGAGTTCGAAGATCCTCATGCTTCGGCGCCGACACGCGAGAGTACCTTGCTCACGCGCAGTATGTTACCCGACCGCCGGGGAAGGAGTGCGTTCACTATTACATTCCTGCCGGACCCTTTCTGCCGGGCAGCGTCAGGGAGAGGAGCAGCCCGGCTACCGGGAGCGCGGCGATAGCGAGCATCGTCGCCGTGAGGCCACCGGCGTCGGCGAGCAGTCCGAAGAGCGGCGCACCGACCCCACCGAGACCGATAGAGAGACCCATCGTCACCCCGGCGGCGAGCCCGATGCGTCCCGGCAGGTACTCCTGCCCCATTACCACCGTCACGCCGAAGGTCCCGACTGTGGCCGCGCCCACGAGCGTGAGCAGGACCATCCCGACGTACGGGCCGGAGAGGACGAACGCCAGGAGCAGGGGACCGAGCACGAACATCGAGGCCACAAGAACGGTCTTCCTGCCGAAGCGGTCGGCGAGGGGCCCCATGACGAGGGTCCCCGCCGCCCCGCCAGCGAGCATAGTCGTCAGCGCGGCGTTGCCGAGCGCGGCCGGCTGCCCGAGAACCCGCTCATAGTACGACGCCACGAAGGCGATGAGCCCAAAG
>JBFLXF010000357.1:0-3501 GCA_040757515.1 Actinomycetota bacterium | reverse complement strand
GGTCTCGGCGGTAAAGCGCCTGCTGCCGAAGAGGACGAAGGTCGGGCACACGGGCACCCTCGACCCGCTCGCCTCGGGCCTGCTCGTCCTCACGATCGGACGCGCCACCCGCCTCTCCCGCTACATCCTCGAGCTGGACAAGTCCTACGTGGCTACCGCCCGCTTCGGCGCCGTCTCCGACACCCTGGACGCGGACGGCGAGATCTCGCCGCTCGACGCCCCGATGCCCTCCGAGGAGGAGATTTGTGCCGCCACCACCCGCCTCACCGGTACGCTCCTCCAAACCCCCCCGATGGCCTCCGCCGTCAAGGTCGGCGGCAGGCGCCTCTACGACCTGCACCGCCGCGGCGAGACCGTCGAGCGAGAGGCGCGCCCCGTGACCGTACACTCCTTCACCCTCCTCGAACTCGCCGGCGAGAGCGCCGCGTTCGAGATCTCCTGCGGCAGCGGCACCTACGTCCGCTCCCTCATAGCAGATCTCGCCGCCTTCCTGGACACCGGCGCCTACCTCACCACCCTCCGCCGCACCCGCGTCGGACACCTCACCGTAGACGCCGCCGCCCGTCTCGATCACCTCTCCCCGAACACCATACATAACCACATAATACCTCCAGGCGAGTTGCTCTCGCACCTCCCTGCGGTGGAGGTGGGCGAGGCGGAGGAGAGACTGGTGCGTAACGGGCGTCCTCTGGGGGGTCCGGTGCCTGGAGGGAGCTTCCGGGTAGAGCGGGGTGGCGAGGTTCTGGCCGTCTACCGGGGTAACGGGGAGACGGCGAGGGCCGAGGTGGTGTTGTGCGCGGGGTAGTCGTCGCGCTCGGGAACTTCGACGGGGTGCACCTTGGGCACCGGGAGGTGGTGCGCCGGGCGGTCGAGGAGGCGCGGGCGCGGGGTGTGGAGGCTGTCGTGGCTACGTTCGACCCGCACCCGCGGTCGGTGCTCAGGCCCGCAGAAGAGCCGGGATTACTCACGACGCTGGAGCAGCGGAGGGAGCTGCTTCTGGAGCTGGGGGCCGACCGGGTGGAGGTCATCCGCTTCGATCGCGAGCTCTCTCTCAAGAGCCCAGAGGAGTTCGTGCGGGAGGTGCTCGTGGGGAGACTGGGGGCTGATGTTGTGGTCGTCGGAGAGAACTTCCGGTTCGGGCACAAGGCGGCGGGCGACGTGGGCGACCTCGCGCGGTTGATGAACGAGGCTGGGGGCGAGGCGGTGGTGGTGCCGGTGCGGGGAGAGGGGGGCGGAATCAGCTCCACGCGTATCCGGCAGCTTCTGGCCGCAGGGGAGGTGCGGGAGGCCGCCGCGCTCCTGGGGAGGCCGTACGCGCTGCGGGGGCGGGTCGCGGTCGGGGATGGGCGCGGCAGGACCATAGGCGTCCCGACCGCGAACGTGGTGCCCGATGCGCGGGTGGTGGTGCCCGCGCGCGGCGTCTACGCCGGGTATGCCCTCTTCAATGGCAATAGGTACGCGGCGTGCACCAACGTCGGGGTGGCGCCGACCTTCGGTCCTCGCGAGAGCCGGGTCGAGTCGCACCTGCTCGGATTCGATGGAAACTTGTACGGACGAGTCGTAGACGTCGAGTTCGTCGAGAGGATCCGGGATGAGACCAAGTTCTCCGGTGTCGAGGAACTCGTGGCGAGGATACGGCGCGACGTCGAGGAGGCGCGGCGCATCCTCGGCCATAGCGATTGATGCATGTGGTAGCATATCGTGTCGAACGAGAAGACGAAGAGAGAAAAAGAGGAGAGAAGAAGAAGTTGGCGGTAGTAGAGAACAAGGAAGAGATCATCCGTGAGAACCGGGTCCACGAGTCGGACACCGGCTCTCCCGAGGTACAGGTCGCCATTCTGACGCGGCGCATCGCGCATCTGACGGAACATCTCCGGGAGCACAAGCACGATTACCATTCCCGCCGCGGCCTGCTCAAGATGGTCGGCAAGAGGCGCCGGTTGCTCAGGTATCTGCAGAACAAGGACGTCGAGCGTTACCGCGCACTCATCGCCAAGCTCGGCCTGCGCCGGTAGCCTTCCGGCGAGACGGCCCGGGCGCATCACAGAAACCAAGAGGAGAACAGAATATGCGACTAGAGATCCCCGTTGGCGAGCGGCAGATCGTGCTCGAGAGCGGGAAGCTCGCCCGGCAGGCGGGTGGCGCCGTCACCGCCAGGCTGGGCGACACGATGGTGCTCTCCACGGCGACCCGGAGCGAGTCGCCGCGTCCGGGAGCGACGTTCCTGCCCCTGAGCGTGGATATCGAGGAGCGGATGTCCTCGGCCGGCAAGATTCCGGGCGGCTTCATAAAGCGCGAGGGCAGGCCCTCCGAGAAGGCGATCCTGACCGCTCGCCTCACCGACAGGCCCTTGAGGCCGCTCTTTCCCAAGGGGTATCACTATGAGATACAGGTCATAGGCACCGTGCTCGTCGCCGACCAGAACACGCCCTACGACACCGTTAGCATGGTCGGGGCGTCGGCGGCGCTCGCGCTCTCGGATATACCGTTTGACGGTCCGATCGGGGCGGTGAGAGTGGGGCGCGCTCCCGACGGGGAGTTTATCCTCAACCCCACCTACGACCAGATCGCCGAGAGCGACCTCGACCTTGTCGTCGCCGGCACTAAGGAGGCCATCACGATGGTCGAGGCCGGGGCGAATGAGGCCACCGAGGACGTGATGGTGGAGGCGCTGCAGCTCGCCCAGGAGGCGATCAGCGCTCAGGCGGGGGCCATCGAGGAGTGGGCTCGCGAGCACGGCAAGGAGAAGCAGCGGTTTGAGGCCGGTGGAGTCGAGAACCCCTTCGTCGAGGAGCTACGCGACGAGTATCTGCCCCGGATAAAGGACGCCATCGTGCAGACCGACCGGAGGGCGCGCCACAGCGAGCTGGATGCGCTCAAAGAGGAGCTCGTCGAGGGGCGCAGCGAAGAAGAGGTACCCCAGATACTGGAGGCCGTCTCCACGCTCCAGAAGGAGGCCTTCCGGGAGCTGTTGCTCAAGGATCGCAAGCGCACCGACCTACGGGCGTTCGACGAGATAAGGCCGACGACCGCGGAGGTCGGGGTGCTGCCGCGAGTGCACGGCACAGGGCTCTTCACGCGGGGCGAGACGCAGGTCTTGAGCTCACTCGCGCTCGCCGACCTCGGGCTCGTCCAGAGGCTCGACACCCTCGAGCCGCAGACGACCAAGCGCTACATGCACCACTACAACTTCCCGCCGTTCTCGACCGGAGAGACGGGAAGGCTCGGAGCGCCGCGGCGGCGTGAGATCGGGCACGGTGCTCTGGCCGAGCGGGCGCTGGTGCCGGTCGTGCCCGACGAGGTCTCTTTCCCGTACGCCATCAGGATCGTCTCCGAGGTTCTGGAGTCTAACGGATCGTCCTCGATGGCGAGCGTCTGTGGCTCGACGCTCGCGCTCATGGACGGCGGCGTCCCGATAAAGGCACCGGTGGCGGGCGTAGCTATGGGGCTCGTCAAGGAGGGTGACGACTACGTCATTCTCACCGACATTCAGGGCCTCGA
>JBFLXF010000356.1:0-3504 GCA_040757515.1 Actinomycetota bacterium | reverse complement strand
GCCCGGCAAGCTCGGCGAGGTCCTCAAGAGCGTCTTCGTGAGGCAGGTCTCCGGCGCCCCTATAGCCCGCACGGCGCCCACCGTGGTAGCCGAGCGCGCCACCGACGGCACCGGGATGGTCGCCTGGGGTCTGCTCGGCGCCCTGGCCTTCTCCTTCGGTCCCGGCTTGCTTCTCGCCTTTCTCGCCCTGACCGTCGTGGGCATCGCCGTGCTGCGCTCTAAAAGGCTCTCGCTGCTCGCAGAACGGGTCCTCACAAGGCTGCCCCTGCTCGACCGTTTGGTCCCGCACCTGCACGACTTCCACGGCGCCTCGAACGAGCTGCTCGCGGCGCGTCCGCTCGCCGCCGCCACGATCATCTCGTTCCTCTCGTGGGGGCTGGAGATCGCGGCGGTCTACCTGTGCGTCGCTGCCATCGGGGCGGAGGTGCCGTTCTTGATGGTCGTCTTCATCTTCGCCGTGAGCTCGCTGGCGGGTGCTCTGAGTTTCCTGCCGGGGGGGCTCGGGGTGGCCGAGGCGGGACTCACGGGAATGTTCGTCGCGCTCGCGGGGCTCGCCGCCGGTCTGGCGGTGGCGCTGACCTTCGTGATCCGGCTCGCCACCCTATGGTTCGCTACCCTCATCGGGGTGGCGGGCCTGATCGTCGTGCGCGCCATGCTCGGCGACCGGGCGATGGCGGAGATCCCGGAGCACGAGCGGTAGCCGGTGTGAGGCAACCTCCGGTTGTGTTATAAACCGTAACAAGATGCGATTAATAATCTCTGAGAAGGCAAACGCGGCCAAGAAGATAGCCCAGTTTCTCGCCGAAGGTAAGGTAAAAGACGGCAAGCACCGCAGCGTGCCGCACCACACCTTCACCTGGAAGGGCGAGGAGTGCGTCTCCGTGGGCCTCAAGGGGCACGTTTTGAACCCCGAGTACCCCGAGCGGTACTCCAACTGGCAGAAGGTCGAGCCCTCCGAACTCATAGACGCCGAGATCCTGAAGTCCGTCTCCGAGAAGGGCGTCGCCGACGCCATAAAGAGCCTCTCCAAGAAGGCCGACCGGGTCGTCATCGCCACGGACTACGACCGCGAGGGGGAGCTGATCGGGGTCGAGGCCCTCTCGCTCGCCTTCGAGGCGAACCCGAAGCTGATGGACCACGTCGAGCGCGCGCGGTTCTCGGCGCTCACGAAGGGCGAGGTCACCCGCGCCTTCGACGAGCTGGTCGAGGTCTCCCGGGACCTGGCCGACGCGGGCGCTGCGAGGCAGGACATAGACCTGATCTGGGGCGCGACCCTGACCCGCTGGGTCTCCCGCGCCACGAAGCGCTACGGGAGCGCCTTCCTCTCTGTCGGGCGCGTCCAGTCTCCGACCCTCGTTCTCATCGCCGAGCGCGAGGCGGAGCGCCGCGCCTTCACGCCGGAACCCTACTGGGAGATAGAGGCGAGCCTCCGCAACGGCGGCGGCCCGTTCACCGTCCGCCACGCCCACGGGCGCTTCAAGGAGGAGGAGGCCGCCCTCAGGGCCCTGGAGAGTATCGGCGAGACGGCCGTTGTCACGGAGGTCCGGCAGAAGGAGGCCGTCCGTCCGGCCCCGGCGCCGTTCAACACGACGGCCTTCCTCACCGCGGCGGCGAACATCGGCATCAGCCCGTCGAGGGCGGCGAGGATCGCCGAGGACCTCTATACCGACGGCTACATCTCCTATCCGCGTACGGACAACACCGTCTACCCGCCGTCGCTCGACATGCGCGAGGTGCTCGGCTACCTCAAGGGCGTCGAGGGCGTCGGACAGTACGCGGAGAGGCTCCTGAAGCGGGAGCGTCTCTCGCCGACGCGTGGCAAGAAGCACACTACCGATCACCCCCCGATCTACCCGACCGGCCGCGCCTCGAAGGGGGCGCTCAGGGACGACCAGTGGAGGATCTACCAGCTCGTCGTCCGGCGCTTCCTGGCGACGCTCTCCGGCCCGGCGAAGACGCTGCGCACGACGCTGCGCTTCGACTCTAACGGCGAGCGGCTCACCGCCGGCGGCACGGTCGTCACCGAGGAAGGCTGGTTCGGCGTCTATCCCTACGGCCGCCGGCAGGATGAGGAACTGCCCCGGCTCGCGGAGGGCGACGAGGTGCAGGTCGTCGGCAAGGAGCTTCTCGCCAAGGAGACGCAACCGCCGGGCAGGTACGGGCAGGGGCGGCTCATCCGGCTCATGGAGGACCTCGGCCTCGGGACGAAGGCGACGCGCCCGAACATCATCCAGAACCTCTACGACCGCGGCTACGTTCACGGCGACCCCATCATCCCGACGGAGAAAGGTATGGCGGTCGCCCGGGCGCTCAAGGACTACGCCTCCGAGATCGCCTCGCACGAGATGACCGCCCGGCTCGAGAGGAGCATGGACCAGATCTCCGAGGGCAAGGTCAGCAAGGAGAACGTCGTGGATGAGTCCAGGAACCTCCTCCGGCAGGTCTACCGGCACCTGGAGAGCTCGGAGGAGAAGTTCGCGGATATTGTCTGGAGCGGCATCCGCGAGGACGAGACGCTCGGGCCTTGCCCGAACTGCGGGAGAAACCTCATCGTGCGCCGCAACCGCAGGAGCCGCAAGCGCTTCGCCGGCTGTGAGGGCTACCCCGAATGCCGCACCACCTACCCGCTGCCGCAGCGCGGGGAGATCATCCCCATGGGTACCACCTGTGATGCCTGCGGCACCCCCGAGATAAAGGTGCTCGGCGGCAAACGACCCTGGACCACCTGCATAGATATGAACTGCCCGAAGAAAGAGGAGCAGCGCCGGGCCCGCGAGGCCGCAAACGCCGAAGAGGGGGGTGAACGTTCATCGGAGACGGGCGCCGAGGAACTGGAGAAGTCCACCACATAGAGAACAGACTCACCCTCGATGCCGGGAGGTGTCCCGCCCGGCCAGCCCCGTCCCCGCCAGTGCGCGCGAGCGGCTATCTTATCCTGTGGACGCTCTCCGCCATCATATGCTATTCTGCGACGATATAGTTAAGTTTGATGAAGATATTGTTAAGAGGATGATCTGAGTTGAGTCCTGTAATCGGTGTAACGGCGACGCTCAAGGAGGATGCGGGCCGGGTGGCGGAGCGCCCGCTGGGCAGGTTCGTGCGGGCGGATCTGGACTATGTGGAGGGTGTGGCTGAGGCGGGAGGCGTCCCGGTTGTGCTGCCGCCGGTGGCGAGCGGGCGCGCGACGGAGCGGCTCCTCGACGGGCTCGACGGGCTGCTGTTGAGCGGCGGGAGTGATCTTCACCCTGAGTACTACGGGGAGAGGCCTTTGCCGGAGTTGGGACCGACGATCCCGGAGCGCGACGAGTTCGAGATGGCGCTGCTTGAGAGCGCGTTGCGGCGTGGGATGCCGGTCTTCGGCATCTGCCGCGGGATGCGGGTGCTCAACGTGGCGCTCGGTGGGACGCTCTACCAGGACCTGCCGAGCCAGCTTGGGCGGGAGGAGATCAAGCACCGCCAGGAGACGCCCAAGTGGCAGCCGACGCACGAGGTCGAGATCCGGGA
>JBFLXF010000355.1:0-3517 GCA_040757515.1 Actinomycetota bacterium | reverse complement strand
CTTGTCGTGGGCGACGGCGAAGCCCTTGCCGCCGCCACCGGCGGCGGCCTTCACCGCCACCGGGTAGCCGTGCTCGGCGGCGAAGGCGTGGACGGCGTCGGGGGAGGTTATCGGGTCCCCGGTACCCGGCGTCACGGGGACGCCCGCCCGCGACATGATCCTTCTCGACTCCACCTTCGAGCCCATGGCCTCTATCGCCTCGGGGTGCGGCCCGATCCAGGTTAGGCCCGCCCCCGTAACCGCCCGCGCGAAGGCCGCGCTCTCCGCCAGAAAACCGTAGCCGGGATGGACCGCCTCCGCGCCGCTCCTCTTAGCGACCTCGACTAGCCTCTCGATGTTCAGGTAGCTCTCGGGCGCCGGCGTCGGCCCGACGTGGTACGCCTCGTCGGCGAGCTCGGCGTGCAGCGACTCCCGGTCGGCGTCCGAGTAGACGGCGACGCTCGTTATGCCCATCTCCCGCAGGGCGCGGGTTACGCGGACGGCGATCTCACCCCGGTTCGCCACGAGGACCTTCGCGAACAACCTAGTGCCTCTCCAGACAGGACAGTAGTTAATGGTTATCCTCCATAGCATGAAACGACCGATCTTCGTGCGTCCCTTGAGCGATGCCGAGCGTGAGACTTTGAAGGCAGGATTGCGCTCGCCGGATGCCTTCACCCTGCGCCGTTGCCAGATCCTGCTCGCCAGCGACAGGGGCAAAAACGCCTACCAGATCGCTCGCGAGCTGGGCTGCAATCCGCAAACGGCGCGCAACGCCATCCATGCCTTCAACGAGAAGGGGCTCCCGGAAGCACTTCGGCCAGGCTCGAAGCATCCGCATACTGTTCACAGGGCTTTCGATTCTGAGCAAGCTGAGGCTTTGCGGGAGATGCTTCACCAAGACCCTCGCAAGTTCGGCAAACAGAGTAGCCTTTGGACTTCGCAGATGGCCGCCGAGGTCAGCTTCGAAGAAGGGCTCACCCAAGAGCGGGTCACGGGCGAGACCATCCGGGCTACCTTGGCGCGGTTGGGGGTGCGCTGGGAGCGGGCCAAACGCTGGATCACTTCCCCAGATCCAGAGTACGCTCGAAAAAAGGCGGCGTGACCGGTTGATCCGCCTCGCCGAAGGTCGCTCCGAGTGGGTTGTGGGTTTCTTGGACGAGACCTGGTTCAGCCGGCTGGCGAGGCCCGCCCTCCACAGCTGGAGCGACGCAGGAGAGCCTATGCGCCTGGTCGAACAGTCGGTTGCTAAAGACGACCCCGATCCGAAGGCCATCTCCTGCTACGGGCTCTACCTGCCGGAGTTTGAGAAGGTGTGGGTGCGCTTTGTGGAAAGGCGTCCTGTGAGCGGGATAACCACCCGCTTCCTTTCGTGGTGCTGCCAGAAGCTTCAAGCGGCGGGCAAGAAGAAGGTTTGGGTGTTGATCTGGGACAACGCTAGCTGGCACATCTCCAAAGAGGTCAGAGAGTGGATTGCTTCCCACAACCGAGAAGTGAAAAGCAGCGGCGAAGGGGTGAGGATCATAAGCTGCCTTTTGCCCAAGAAGAGCCCGTGGCTCAACTCTATGGAGCCCAAGTGGGTCCATGGCAAGCGCAAGGTGGTCGAGCCCGACAGCTTGCTCACGGCCTACGAGCTGGCCGAGCGAGTCTGTGGGGTCTTCGACTGTCCGCATTACGAGCACCTATCCATTCCCGAAAATGCTGCCTGATCGTGCACTAGGTATTCCTTGATGGTCGAGGATTACGCATCGGAGCCGAGGTAGGTAAGTATCGAGCGCTTGCACGTCTCGCGGCACTCCGCGTGCGTCCTCTCCCAGTCTCTGTCCTGGACCCACTGCGTAAACAGCCCGTCCACCAGCGCCCGGACGACCGTCGCGGCCTCGCGGGCATCCCCCTTGTGGAACACGCCTTCTTCCTGCCCGGCCCGGATGACCTCGGCGTAGAGGCCGTTGCAGATCTCGTGGAAGGTCGCGCCCACGTCGGCGAAGCGGTCGTTGCGCGCCGCGTAGCCCAGGAAGTCGAAGAAGACCAGGTAGAGCCTGCGGTTGGACTCCGGGCTCACGAAGATCGCGTCCACCATCGCCGAGACCTTCTCCTCCGCGGCCTCGACCCCGTCTATGGCCTCGCGGATGCGCTGGGCGACGCGGGCCAGCACCCAGCGCATCGTCAAGAGGATCAGGTTCTCCTTGGACTCGAAGTAGTACGGGAGGATGGCCTTGCTGACGCCGGCCTCGTCGGCCACGTCCTGCAGGGAGAGGCGGTTGAGGCCCTTCTCGCCCATCACCTTGTAGGCGCTCTTTATCAGGTGCGCCTGCTTGGGCGCCAGCGCCTCGCCATCGCGGTCGGAAGCCTGGATCAGGCTGTCGGACTGCGTCAAACGGCTCGCCCCCCTCTCGCTAGCCGGCTACTAAGGGTACAATTGCTTAAACCTAGACCTAGAACTCCGACGAGCACAGTCATCGCCATAACGGCAGACTCGCGCATGTAGCTCTCAGCTACTTTGTAGCTTACTCTTCCCAGAGCATGCCTCTCGCCTCTCTGTTACACACCCTTAATTAATTGAGGTTGCTGATGTTCTCGTCAACTGATAGTTCGACTTTGCCGAACGCCGCCTTGATAGTTGTGGCTGACAGGAAAATACTTATGCAGCAGACTTAAGGGAAAAGGCGAGGAGGCAGAACGGTTATGGGAATTGCGCACCTGGGTCACTTCGAGATCAGGGTCACGGACCTGGAGAAGTCAAGGGAGTTCTTCAAGGAGGTAGTAGGCCTCTACGAGAGCGACGCGGACGATGAGCGCGTGTACCTGCGCGCTTGGCAGGACTGGGATCACCACACGCTCATATTGAAGCAGGATGATCACCTTGGCATGGAGCACGCTGGGTGGCGCGTCGAGTCGCCCGACGACCTAAACCACTTTGCTCAAGTGTTTAAGGATCAGGGCATAGACTTTGAGTGGTTCGATGCAGGCCGCGAGCCCGGTCAGGGCGAAGCCTTGAGGTTTGTTACCCCTGATGGGCATCACATGGAGCTCTACGCCGCTATGGAGAAGTATACCCCCAAGGAAGGTGATCCGGTTTCGCCGCTGCCCAGCCATCCTTCCAAGTACACCGGCAAGGGGATCGCTCCACGCCGCATAGACCACCTTAACCTCGTCTCTAACGACGTGAACGCCTCGCAGAAATGGATCAACGATGTGCTCGGTATACACCTCAGGTACTATTCCGAGGGTCCCGATGGCAAGATGGTCGGATCGTGGTTAAGTAAGACTAACCTGTCGCACGACGTCGCTGTTATGATCAACCGCAATGGCACCGGAGGCAAGCTGCACCACATCGCTTACTACATAGATTCCGGCGAGGAGCTCTTGCGGGGCGCCAAGATCCTCGCCGAGAATGGCGCCAAGATCGAGTGGGGCCCAGGCAATCACGGCACGAGCGGAGCGACGTTCCTGTACTTCTTCGAGCCCTCGGGCAACCGAGTCGAGATCTGGACGGGGGGTATGCTGATCTTCGACCCCGACTGGGAGCCCATACGCT
>JBFLXF010000354.1:0-3519 GCA_040757515.1 Actinomycetota bacterium | reverse complement strand
GGCGGGAAGCGGCTCAGGAAGATGGGCGTCGTCGAGGTGTTGGAGCCGTGGTGGTTGACCTTGAGCACCGTGACGGGGCCGGTGTAAGGCCCCCTTGCCATGTACTCCTCGGCCTTCTCCTCGGCGTCGCCGGAGAGCAGGATCCGGGCCGCGCCGTAGGTCAGCAGGACAGCTACGGAGTTGTCGTTCGACTCGGAGAAGAGCTCGGGCGGCGGATTGACGACGTCCACCCTCACGCCGCCCCAGTCCATCCTGTGCCCGGCCCGCACCGCGGTGAGCCGGAGCCCCTCCTCGCGCACGGCGCGCAGGAAAGTGTTGTAGGCGAGCGTCTCCTTGGGGAAGCCGGAGACGTAGACTCTCTCTACCGGGAAGGCCTCGAAGACGTCCGGCATGCCGCCGACGTGGTCGGCGTCGCCGCTGGTATTGATCACGCCGTCGAGCCTCTCGACGCCCCGGCTCCTGAGGAAGTCCACTACCTCCGGCCCGGCCTCGGGCGGCCCGGCGTCTATGAGATGGTCAGTCCCGCCGGCCTGTACGAGCACCGAATCGCCCTGTCCCACGTCTATGAAGCTCACCGAGAGCGAGCCCGAGGGCGGCGGCGACGGACCCCCTGCAGGGTCCGCGAGGAGGTCGAGCCCCGCGCAGGCCGGAACGGAGAGGAGGACGAAGAGTAGCAGCGGCGCGAGGAGGGCCCCGCGAACAGAGCGGCGCACTACGCTACTCGCGGCCCTCTGGAGTTAGGCGGTCTATCCATTCCTCAGCCTCCTGGCGCGTGAGCTCGGCGAGCGGCTTGCCTATGCGGTTCTCCAGCCGCTCGACGCCGCTCTCGCCCCGCCACTCGACGGCGAGGGTCTTCAGGAACTCCACCTGGCTCTTTAGTGCCCTCTGCGAGCCGGACCTGCGCCTCCCGCCCTGACGGGGGGCCGCCTCTTCGGCTTGCCCGTTCTCGGCCTCCGGCTCGGCGGTCCTGCCGCCCCGGATAGGCGTGGGGCGAGTGGCGCTCTGCGGACGGAAGCTCTCGGCGGGCGGGGCGTCGTCGCCGTCAGAGAGCTCCTCCAGGGCCGTCGCGCCGACGTTAACGGCGTCCCGAAGGGCCCGGGCCTTCGCGCGGGTCTCGGCCATGCGGATGATGTGCGGTACGATGTTGCGCCCGACGTTGTCGGGGGAGGCGTCCCCGATCCCGCTGAAGGTGCGTCCGTCCTCCATCTGCACCGTAGCCTTCACGACGGCCATGTGGCCGTTTGCCTCGTCCGGGACCTGGAGGAGCTCGGTGTCTATGCTCCTGAGACCACGACTATGCGCCTCGTCGAGCAGTCCGGCGAAGAGGACGTACTGCTTGCCCCCTCGCGTGATGAGGAACTCGTCTCTCACAGGCCCCGGCGCACCTCCGCCTCGCGGTAGTCCTCGCCTTCGAGGGAGATCCAGTCGCACATCGCGATGATCCTGCTCGCCGTCCGCTCCCCGAGCTGGACGGCCAGATCCTTCGGCCCGATGTTGGAGGTGAAGAGAGTCGGCAACGTCTCCCGATAGCGGTGGTTGACGATGACGAAGACGCGCTCCTGCACCCACTCGGTGGGCCTCTCGGAGCCGAGGTCGTCAAGCACCAGGAGGTCGGCGTTCTTCACCGCGTCCATCCACTCGTCTATGTCGCGGCCCGGGTCGTTGTAGGCACCCCGGAGGTTGTCCAGGAGCTCCGGTACCGTGACGAAGAGCGAGGGCACGCGCTTTCTGGCTATAAGCTCGTTCATAACCGCCACCGCCAGGTGCGTCTTGCCGGTGCCCACCCCGCCGCAGAAGTAAAGGCCTCTCCCGGTCTCGCGGTTCTCCTCCCAGTTCTTGAGGTAGCCCTGCACCTTCTCCATGGCCTTCGTGGAGCTCGGAGGGTTGGCGAAGGGGTTGAAGCTGGAGAGAGTGTAGCCCTTCATCCGTTTGCTGAGCCCGCTGCGCTCCTTCAGGGTCTTCACGCGGGCGTCGCGACGCATCAGCTCCCACTCACGCCGCTCGTTTTTCCTCTCGCACTCGGGGGTGCAGGGGTGGTAGTACCACTCGCCGGGCTTGCCGTACTTCCGCTGCAGCGCGGGCGGGAACTCGACCCACTCGGCCCGAAGCTCGGCGCCGCAGTGGGGGCAGATCTGGTCGTCGAGTCTGAGAGCCTCCGCGCCCCGATTCCTACTCGCCGAAGAGCCACTCGTAGCCCTCCCGGCGCCGGGCAGCAGCCTGTCTATCCGTTCCACCGCTCACCTCCCCTCCGGCCCTCGACTCCTTCAGCTTCAGGGCACCGCCCTTCACGGCCCCGCTCTCCTCCACGAGCCGCAGCCTGCGGTCCTTCTCGAAGCGCTCGACATCCGCCACGGTCCTCACGCCCCGCTCGACCCACCGCTCCAGGATGCTCCTTACGTAGCCCACGCGCCGGGCGTCACGCTCGCTGGCTATCCTCAGCGCCTCGCGCACCGCCCCGGGCTCCATGCCGTCGCGCCCGCAGTATCCGTTGAGGAACTCCAGGATGTGCGGCGACGGGAGCGTCCCCATGTAGCGGAAGTAGTCGTCCGCCGAGACGCCCTCGGGCTCCGCGCGTACGATCTCCACATCCCGCTGGCGCGGCGGCTCCTCCCCCTCGCGCTCGCCGGCGGGCACGCCGGCGGGCATGCCCGGACGGGCGACCGGTGGGTGAGGGGCGACCTCGAGCCAGCCGTCGCGCCGGGCGACGAACCCAGTCTCTTCGAGTGCGGCGAGGGACCTCTCCACGCTCTCCGGTGTGGAGTTGAGCAGCTCGGCGAGCTCCGCGGCGTCGGGCTCGTCCTGGCCGAGATCGGGGAGGATGCGGAGTAACTCGTAGAGTGCCACCGCCTCGGCGCCGAGGTGGGGCATCCAGCGCACGTAGAGGCGGGCGCGCTCTCCGCGCTCGCGTCTCTCTCCGGGCGGTGTGAGCCTGAGCCTCTCCATCCTGCGGCCAGTATAGCGGCCGTAGACCGGGCTCTCTACGGCGGAATCTACCCCTGAAGCTGCCGCTGCACCTCGGGGTTGGTGAAGATCGCGACCAGCCCCACGATGGCGAGAATGCCGAGCAGGATGGCCAGGATGCTCAGGACTATGGCGGCGAGCCCCAGTCCGCGAGATCCTCTTCTCCTCGCCAACACCCCCAGCACGATGCCTACTATCGCAACGAGGATGTTCAGAGGCCCGATCACGAAGACGGAGAGCAGCGAGAGCAGTCCGACGATGAGCGCCGCTATCCCCCATCCTGTGCCGCCGCCCCGGCGCTCCTCGCCGGCGCGTGACCTTTCCTCCCGTTCGCGGCGGAGGTCTCCTGCGCGTCTGGGTCCCCCATGCTCCGTGGCCTCACGCTCTCTGGAGAGCTCGCGGTCCACTTCCGCGCGCTCGCGGTCGATCCGCTCGCGCTCGGCCTCCAGCCTCTCCCGCCGCTCCCTGTCGTCCATGCGTCTCCTTCCCTCAGCCCGGAGGCCTCGCTATCGGCGGGGGCCCGCGCCGGGGGGCCGGTTCTAGGGGGGGGTGACCCCA
>JBFLXF010000353.1:0-3521 GCA_040757515.1 Actinomycetota bacterium | reverse complement strand
GGACCGGGGGGAACCCTGAGCGTCGCGCACGCCTCCCGGCCGGAGCGCACGCTGTGGGAGAGCCTACCCGGGGAGAGCTTCCTCGCGGCGGCGCGGGGCAGGGAGATGGTCTCCCAGACGCGGGGGCACTTCTCCGTCGAGGACCGGGTCGAGGACCTGCGGCCGCACCAGACGATAGAGCGCGTCGAGAGGCGGGATGTGTCGCTCCTCGTCTCGGGGAGGCTCTCGGGCGGCGGGGCTGAGGCGGTGAGCTACGCGCTCGCCTTCTCGCCCGTGAGCGGGGGGCGGCTGCGCTTCGTGGCCGAGGTGGGAGAGCCCTGCGACCGTCTCTACCTGACCTACGCCTCCGACCCCGGGGAGCGGTTCTTCGGATTCGGGGTTCAGTACACCCATCTGGACATGAAGGGGCACAGAGTCCCCATCTTTATCCAGGAGCAGGGCATAGGGAGGGGAGAGCAGCCCGTCACATGGGCCGCCGACTGGCGGGCCGGGGCGGGGGGGACGCCCTACGCCAGCTACGCCAGCGTCCCCTGCTACGTGACGAGCGAGCTGCGGTGCCTCTTCCTGGAGAACTACGAGTACTCTGCCTTCGACCTGCGCGAGAAGGACAGGGTGCAGGTCTCGGTCTTCTCGGGGCGGGTGGCCGGGCAGGTCGTCTATGGAGAGACGCCCGCGGAGATCATCGGGCGCTATACCGGGTTCGCCGGCAGGATGCGGCCTCTGCCGGCCTGGATCCTCTCCGGCGCCGTCGTCGGTCTGCAGGGCGGCACGGAGAGGGTGCGCGGGATCTTCGAACGGCTCGAGGCTCTCGGCGCGCCGGTCTGCGCCCTGTGGCTGCAGGACTGGGTCGGCCAGCGGGAGACCAGCTTCGGCACTCAGCTCTGGTGGAACTGGGAGCTCGACGAAGACCACTATCCCGGGTGGGACGCGCTCAAGGAGCGTCTCGCGCAAAGCGGCGTCAGGCTCATGGCCTATATCAGCCCCTGGCTCGCCGACGACGTGGCGGAGAAGGGCAATCATCGCCGCGACCTCTTCGAGGAGGCCGCGCGGAAGGGCTACCTGGTGGAGAACCGTGAGGGCGAGCCGTACAGGGTCAGGAGCACCGACTTCTCCGCCGCCCTCGTAGACCTCACGAACCCGGAGGCCCGGGACTGGATGCGGGGTATCATAAGAGATGAACTCCTCGGCAACGGCGCCTCGGGCTGGATGGCGGACTACGGCGAGGGGCTGCCCTACGACGCGGTGCTCCACTCCGGCGCGGACCCCGCCGCCTACCACAACCGCTACGCCGAGGAGTGGGCGGAGGTGAACCGTGAGGCCATCGAGGAGGAGGGCGTCGGGGACGAGGCCGTCTTCTTCCTCCGCTCCGGCTACACCAGGAGCCCCCGGCACGCCACGCTCTTCTGGCTCGGCGATCAGCTCGTCTCTTGGGACGAGCACGACGGCATAAAGAGCGCCGTCACGGGCCTGCTTTCGAGCGGGTTCTGCGGCTACGCGCTCGAGCACTCGGATATCGGCGGCTACACCGCGATAGACCACCCGCTGCTGCGTTACCATCGCTCCAAAGAGCTGCTCATGCGCTGGACCGAGCTCGCCGCCTTCACCGTCGTCTTCCGCACGCACGAGGGCAACCGGCCCGAGGAGAACCACCAGATCTACTCCGACGAGGAGACCCTGCGCCACTTCATCCGCTTCGCGAAGGTCTACGCCGCATGGAGGCCCTACAGGGAGCTACTTGTCGAAGAGGCCGCCCGGACCGGGATGCCCGTCGTCCGCCACCCCTTTGTGCACTACCCCGACGATCCCGAGGTACTCGCGCTGGAGTACCAGTTTATGGTCGGCGAGGACTTCATCGTGGCGCCGGTTCTGGACTCCGGAGAGTACGAGGTAGAGGTCTATTTGCCCGCCGGGCGGTGGGTGCACCTGTGGACCGGGGAGGAGCACGGCGGGAGAAGCCGGCTCACCGTGGCGGCCCCCATCGGGGAGCCGGCGGTCTTCTACAGGGCGGGGTCGGAGGCCGGGCGGCAGTTTGTGGGGGAGCTGCGGCGGAGCGGGATAGGGCAATTGTCCCGGCAGGGGGACGGGCGAAAAGCCCGCAGACAAAGCGGCTTTCATGAGCGATGATCCTGTGTATTCGATGGCCGGCGTTTCCTTATTTCCCCCCTCCCAGGGCGCCGGCCATGTTCCGCATTCTGCGGGATGGTATCTTGTGGGAAAAGGGGAGTTTCGGTAGGAGGCCTGAGACGGAAGACGGCATCCGGGTAGCGATAGCCGACGACCAGAGATTGTTCGCCGGTGGACTGGCGAGAATCATCGGCGCGCAGCCGGGGATGGAGGTCGTTGGGGAGGCGCACACCGGAGAGGAGATAGTACGACTCTGCCTGGAAGAGGAGCCCGACGTGGTCCTGATGGATCTCTCGATGCCGGTGATGGACGGGATCGCCGCCACCCGCAAGATAAAGAGCCTCCTGCCGCGCACCCGCGTCCTGATCCTGACGGTACACACAGACGACTCGCACGTCTTTCAGGGCATAAAGGCGGGAGCGCAGGGCTACATTCTAAAGGACTGCACCCCCGAGGACCTCGCCCGCGCCATCCGGGCCGTCCACGCCGGTGACACGATCATGGCGCAGGATATCGCGCAGAGGATGCTCACGACCTTCGAGGGCATCCGCTCGGACTCCGAGCTTGCGCCGCGTCTCACCGAGCGGGAGCTGGAGGTCGTAAAGGCCATCGCGCGCGGCCTGAGCAACAAGGAGATAGCGCGCGAGCTGAATATCTCCGAGAAGACCGTGCGCAACCACGCCTCGAATATCTATAAGAAGCTGCACATCTTCGACCGCACCCAGGCCGTACTCTATGCTTTGCGCAAGGGCCTCGTGGACCTGGAGGAGCTGGAGCCTAGCTGAGTTCCAGGGGGACCTCCACCGTAACGGTGGTGCCCCGTCCGGCCGCGGTCTCCACATGAAGCTCGCCGCTCAGAGAGCGGGCGCGCTCGCGCATTCCGGAGATCCCGATGCCCTCTCCCCGGAGGTCGCTGTCGAAGCCCAGCCCGTCGTCGGCGATGCGGGCGGCGACCCTGCCAGCCTCCCTCCGGAGCGAGACCTCGATGCGGCTCGCGCGGGAGTGGCGGCGAGCGTTGACGAGCGCCTCCCGGATGACGCGCAGGAGCTCCACGCCGATCTTCTCCGGCAGGTCCTCAGGGAAGCCTTCCTCGACAGCGAGCGTTGTCTCGCAGTCCGGTGCGAGCTGGCGATTCAGCTCCACCAGAGCCTCGACCGCCCGGACGAAGGGTTGGCGCCCCTCGAGGCGCAGGTCGTAGATGGCGTTGCGCAGGCCCGCCACGGCGTCGCGCAGGGCGGCTACCTCGTCCGAGAGGCCGATGTCCTCCCCACCGAGCATGGCCTCCACCTGAGCGGCCTGCAGACCCTGCAGCGCGGCCGAGAGGTCCTGCAGCACCACGTCGTGCAGGTCGCGCGCGATCCGGCGCCGCTCGGCCTCCCGGATCTCGGTGAGCGCCT
>JBFLXF010000352.1:0-3525 GCA_040757515.1 Actinomycetota bacterium | reverse complement strand
CTCCTGCCCAACGATCTGCGAGAAGGCACGGGGCCGCCACCTGCGGTAGAGCGTCGCGTGCTTCATGCGGTGAAGGCACTAGAGAGACTCACGTATCTAGTATAGCCGACGCCCTGCGCCGATCCATCGGCACCATATAACATCAGAGGTCAGCTTCCGTCCCTTGAGAACGCGGTCCGAAGGTTACCCTCGCTGTGGAAAGGACCCGTTAGATAATCATCGCGGATCCCGTCGAATAATCATCGCGGATCCCGTCGAGAACTCAAGTCAGCAGCGGCTCTGCCGCGCATTCGGGAGCGCAGTAGAGAAGAGTTGCCGGGAGCTGAACCTCCACAGAAGGATGCCGCGCACCCCGCCGTCGACGGTACCGGACCCGGCGAGCATCCGGCCGCCGGCTCCGGCCCGGCTACCCCGTAGCACATGGGATTACCCGCTTAGTGCTGCTGCCTCCCGGCCCTGACACGGTTCACGGGGTCCCATTGCCCGGGACCGGACCATCCACGCCGGCCGCACCGGCCTCCACCGAACCCGGATCGCCTCGGGCGGGGATCTAGGCCCTGCTAGGCGATCGCAGGTACAGGGCATCGCCAGCTCCCCGCTTAGCGCGGCGGTCTGATTCTACCAGACCGCCGCGCGCTGTCAGCGCGCGCGGCTGAAAGCCATCGGATCGCTGTATGAGGCTCCCGAAATCGCCGGCTCACCTGCCCAGCCCCCTGATACCGTAGATAAAAGACTCGAGCTCTTCTCTGTCCGGCAACCCCTCGTAGTCGCCCGCGGTCGCAACGCTCATGGCTCCCATCGCGTTCCCCAGCCGTAGCCGCTCCTCCGCAGGCTGCTTCCAAAGGTGTCCGGCGAGATATCCTGCGGCGAAGGCGTCGCCCGCCCCTATCGGGTCTATTTCATCTACCTCGAACCCAGGGTGCTCCAGAAGGCTCTCACCATCGAAGACCGCGCTACCCCTGTCTCCACGCTTGAGCACTACCTCGGCAGGACCGCGGTCGCGGAGCCTCCGGAGGAGTCCGACGTCGTCTCTGCCCCATAGCGTGCGAGCTTCGTCATCGCCGACGAAGAGCAGATCCACGAGAGGCAGAATCTCTTCGACGAAGGCGCTCGCCTGTGATGGAGACCAGAGTTTCGAGCGGTAGTTAACATCGAAGCTCAGGCGAACCCCGCGCGCGGCGGCCTCCTTCGCAGCCCAGAGATTGAAGCGAAGGCAATCCTCCGAGAGGGCCGGGGTGATCCCGGTGAGGTGCAGAAACGACGCCCCCTCCAGCCGGACGGGATCGAAGATCCCCGGAGACATGGCTGAAGCCGCCGAACCACGACGATAGTAGTAGGCGCGCGCGGCGCCGCCGACGTACTCGCGCAGGTAGAGCCCCGTGCTCCTGCCCGGCAGGCGCGTCACAAGGGAGGTATCCACCCCCTCTGCCCTCACGCGGTCGAGAACGAGTTGCCCGGGCTCGTCGTCACCCAGGAGGCTGATCCAGCAGGCACGGACGCCGAGCCGGGAGAGGGCTATCGCCACGTTGGACTCGGCGCCGCCGATCCTCAGCTCCAGGCTCGAGGCGTGGCGCAGGCGTCCCGGTCTCGACGGGACACCGAGCACCATCGTCTCGCCCGCGGTCAGTACCTCAGACACGCCCGGCCCCCCGTGCTGTCGTGGCGCGGAGCCTCACCCGCTCTCCCGGGCATCTCCTCCTGATCCCCTGCTTCGGAGCAGGGACAGCGCCAGAGAGGCCACCGTCAGCGCCAGCAAGATTAGCGGGATCGGCTGGAGCAGCCATTCGTAGCTGCCGCCGCTGATGATCATGGCCCTCCTGAAGCCGGTCTCGGCTATCGGGCCGACGATTATCCCTATCACGAGGGGAGCGAGAGGGTACCCGCCCTTGAGCATGAAGTAGCCTAAGACCCCCGCCAGCAGCATGACGAAGACGTCGAACGCGCTGGTGCGCAGCGCGTAGGAGCCGACCACGCTCAGCACGAGGACCGTGGGCCAGAGAAACCTCGTCGGCACCCGCATCATCTGCGCCCACAGTCTTATGCCGGCCAGCCCCAGCACCAACAGGATCGCATAGGCCAGGAAGAACCCGATAAAGATGCCGTAGACGAGGTCCGGGCTCCCCGTGAAGAGCTGTGGCCCGGGCCTCAGACCGTGCACGGTGATGGCCCCGATGAGTATCGCGGAGACCGAGTCGCCCGGTATGCCCAGCGTCAGCATGGGGACCAGCGCGCCCGCGGTGCTCGCGTTGTTGGCCGACTCCGCCGCCGCGACGCCGCGCGGGTCGCCGCGCCCGAACTTCTTCTCGCCGCGGGCGAAGCGCCGGGCCTCGTTGTAGGCGACGAAGGAGCCTATGTCGCCACCCGTGCCCGGCAGGACACCGACGAGGAACCCGAGCAGCGTGGAGCCCAGTGTCGTGGGGAGAAGGCGGCGCAGCCGTCCGAGACCGAGCCTGAAGCTCCCGAAGCTGGTCCCCACGCTGGCGCCTCCACGCAGCCGCTCGAACTGGGTTAGCGCCTCGGCGACGCCGAAGAGTCCTATGAGGACCGCGATGAACTCGATGCCGGCGCCCAACTGCGTGCTGCCGAACGAGAAGCGTGGGTAAGCCTGGATCGGGTCGACCCCGATCGTTGCTATCCCCAGGCCCAGAAACCCGCTTATGAGGCCCTTCACGAGCATACCCTCCGAAAGCGAGGCGATTATCGTCAGGGCGAAGACGGCGAGCATGAAGTACTCCGCCGGCCCGAACGAGAGCGCGAAGTCGGCAAGCCGCGGGGCAAACAGGGCGAGCATGATCGCCCCGAGCATGCCACCGACGGCCGAGGCGACCACGGAGATGCTCAGGGCCTGCCCGGCCTCTCCTCGCCGGGCCATGGGATGGCCGTCGATCAGGGTCGCGGCCGCCGAGGGGGTGCCGGGCGTGTTGATCAGGATCGCGGGTATTGACCCGGCATACAGGGCGCCCCCGTAGACGCCCAGCAGGAGCATCATGCCCGGGACCGGCTCCAGCGCGAAGGTGAACGGGAGCAGCACGGCGACCGCCATGGTCGCCGTGAGGCCCGGCAGCGCCCCGACCACCAGCCCGACGGCTAGGCCCACGAAGATCAGGAGTACCGGAAGCGGCTGCAGCACCGCCTCGATGCCCGCGGCCCATCCGCTCAAGGCAGCAGCCCCTCGATCAATCCCTGCGGCAGCGGAACCTCGAGCAACTCATAGAATACGTAGTAGAGCGTCACGCTGATCGCCGCCGGAAGAAACGTCAGGAACAGCGGCTTGCGGACGCCCGCCATGAGGAACGCAGCAAGCAGGAAGCCGAAGCTGGCGAGAATGAAGCCTAACGGTTCGAGCAATGCTGCATAGGCCGCGAGCAGCGCCACCACGCCCGCGACCCTCGCCGCAGCCGCGCCTTGTGGCAGGCTCCAGCCCCGCTGCGGACGCAAGAGTTGCAGGATCGCGAGCGCCGCGAGCGCGAGCGCGATCATCCGTGGGAAAGCGGCGGAGCCTGGGTCGTTGGGCTGACCCGGAGC
>JBFLXF010000351.1:0-3533 GCA_040757515.1 Actinomycetota bacterium | reverse complement strand
CTCAGTGACTCGGAGGCTTCGAGTTCGTCCTTGAGCTCCTCGATGCGGCCTTCGAGGTCGGAGATCTCCTCCCCAAACCTCTTTACGATGCGTTCGAGGTCTTGTTCGGCCGATGCCTTCTGCGCCAGCCGGGCCTCTTCGAGCTCTCGAAGGCGTGTCCCGTAGACCCGCCCCTCGGCCTCGCGCTCGATCTTGAGAGCAGAGATCCGCTCTTCCAGCGCCCACGTCTCCAGTTTGCGGCGCTCGTCCTCGGCGGCCAGGCGCTCCTCGTACTCGCGCCTGAGACGGGCCGTCTCCTCCGCGTGGCGGGCCTGCAGCGCCCTGTAGTCCGCCTCTCGCTGCGCCCGGAGGGCGGCCACGCGGCGGTCGGCCTCCGCGCGCGTCTCGGCGAGCCGTGCGGCGTGGGAGCGGCGGAGCTCCCGTTCCCTCTGACCCGCGAGCCTCTTGACCTCCCGGATCTCCGCCTTCCGGCTCTCCTCGGATTTGCGCCTTATCTCTTCTATCCGCTTCCTGAGCGACTCGATCTCGGCCTGCTGGGTCTCGACGACCGCCTGGTAGTCCTTCTGCAGCTCCAGCTCTCGCCCGGCCGCCGCGTTCCTGAGCGCCTGCAGCGCCTCCTCCATTCGCTGCTCGGCAGCCCGACGCTCCTCGGCGAGCCGTGCTTCGTGCTCCTCTCTCAGCGAGCGCTCCAGCTCCCTGCGCCCGTCCTCGTACTCGCGACGCAGCGTCTCAAGCTCGGCGGCGTGCCGCTCCTCCAGCTCCCGGTAGCCGGCTCGCAGGCACTCTTCCCACTCCTGAGAGGAGCTCTTGAGAGCTTCGATCTCGGCGCGGTGGCTCTCCTCCAGTGCCTCCCGCTCGCGGCGGAACTCCTCTCTGAGCGTCTCGAACCGTTCCTCTGATGCCGCCGCCTCGACGTCCGCGCGCCGCTGCTCCTCCAGCGTGCGCCGCAGATCTGCGATCTCGCCTATGTGCTCGTTTCGAAGTTTCAGCTGCTCGTCGGCGTGCCGGGTGCGCACATCGGAGAGTTCTGCTTCGAGGCGTTCCACCTCGGACTCTGCAGCCTTCCGGGCCTGCTCCTGCTCCTCCAGCGCCCGGCCGCGCGCGGCGACTTCTTCCTGCGCCGCCTTGAGCGCCACCCGTGCCTCCTCGAGGTCGCGACGCAGACTCGCTACCTCGCCTTCCAGGCTCTCTATGAGGGCGCCTGCGGCCTCCATGCCCGCCGCGAGTTCGTTCGTAAGGTCTCGCGGTTCGTCGCTCATGCCGGCCCCGCCGAAGCTATGGCCCGATCCTCAAAGCAGCATACTGGAGGCATATCCAGGTTAGAGTAAACCTTACCCGGCGCCGGGTAAAGTACTACCTGCGTTCCTCGAAGAAATCTTCGGAGCCGCCGAAGAGACCGTGGAAGCCTTCCCCGCCCCGCTCCTCCCTGCGCCTGCGCAAGAACTCCTCGAAGACCTCCACGGCGCGCCTGGCCTGCTCCTCGGTGAGCCCGGCGCGCCTCTTCAACGCCTCTACCAGCTCCTCACGCACGCGAGTTCTCCGCGCTGCACGCGGGACAGATGCCTTCGACGACCATGGCTGTGCGCGTTACCTCATAGGGAGTGCTCTCGCGGATACGAATCTCCAGGTCCTTGAGCTCGACACCGGGTATCTCCGAGACATTGCCGCACTTCGAGCAGCGGATGTCCAGGTGTGGCTCCACGTTCAAGTCGTAGCGGGTGGGGGACTCGTTCCAGTGCTTGGCCTCCACCACCCCGATCTCCTCCAGCACCGAGAGCGCCTGGTAGACCGTACCCAGGGCGACGCGGGGGTTCTTCTTCTTGACGGTCAGGTACACGTCCTCGGCCGAGGGATGGCCAGGCGTCTCCCTCAAGGCCTCGAGCACAGCCCGTCGCTGGGAGGTCAGCGTATACCCCGACCTGCGGAACTTCTCCCTGATGTCCTCTCCGAACTCGCGCGCCATAGTTTGTAGTCGCCGGATCAATAACCGTTCCTGTTTGCGAGTTTATCACAGGGACGCTCTGGACCTGCGTTGTACCATTACCTGAGATGTCTCTAGTGGTCAATACCCCGGTGAACGCCTGGCGCCTGCTGCGCAACCTCTTCGCGCGCCTCTTCGCGCGCTCGCCGGACTACGTAACCCTGGAGGTCTCGGGCAGGCTCCCCGAGTTCGAGACGCCCGTCAACCTGCTGCGCCGACGGCTCGTCCCCGGGCCCGCGCAGCCGACCTTGGAGGCACTGCGCTCGCAGCTCGATGCCATCTTGGCTGACGAACGGCCCCAGGGCATCGTGCTGGTCCTCAAAGATATCGACGCCGGATGGGCCTCGCTGGAGGAGTTGCGGCGGGAGCTGCTCGCCTTCCGCGAGCGCGGCAAGCGGGTGGTCGCTTACCTCACGGGCAGTGTAGACAGCCGCGGCTACTACCTGGCCTGCGCGGCGGAGGAGATCCTGGCGGCTCCTCTCGCCGTCGTGGCTGTTACGGGCGTGCGGTCTCGGGTGGACTTCCTAAAGGACGCTCTCGGACGCGTGGGCGTCGAGGCCGAGGTCGTCGCCGTCTCGCCGTACAAGTCAGCCGGGGACCGGTTCGCCCGCAACGACTTCTCCCGTGAGTCGCGCGAGCAGGCCGAGCGCCTGTTGGACCGCCGGTTCGAGACTCTGCTGCGTGCCATCTCCGGGGGCAGGAAGATGAGCGTCGAAGACGCCCGCAAACGGGTGGACCGTGCACCCTATACGGCGAGAGAAGCCGTTGTGGAGGGGCTTGTGGACGGGGTCTGCTATGAGGATGAGTTGCCGCGAAGGCTCGGTCGAGACGGAGAGGCGCGCGTCTCGGGATGGGGGACTGCGCGGCGGGCGTTGCGGGTCCCGTACCGCAGGAGTCCGCGCAGGCGCGTCGGGCTCGTAGAGGTTTCGGGTACCATAGTGCGCGGAAGGAGCCGGAAGCTGCCGGTGCCGCTGCCCCTGGTGGGTGGTGAGCAGGCCGGGAGCGAGACGGTGGTCGCCGCGCTCCGGGCTGCAGAGAAGGACCGGCGAGTCTCCTCAGTGCTCTTGCACGTCGAGTCGCCCGGAGGCGATGCGCTGGCTTCGGACCTGATCTGGCGCGAGGTAGAGCGTATCAACGCGAAGAAGCCCGTGGTCGTCCTGATGGGCAACGCTGCCGCCTCCGGCGGGTATTACGTATCCGCTCCTGCGAGTCACGTCATCGCGCGGGAGAGCACCATTACCGGCTCCATTGGGGTTCTCCTGATCCGCCCGATTGCACAAGGGCTCTACGAGAGGCTGCGCGTCAACCCTGTCGTTCTCGAACGCGGCGCCCGGTCCAATCTCCTTGACGCCAGCCGCAGGCCGGACGCCGACGAGATGCGGGTGCTGGTTGGTCAGGTCGGGACCATCTATGCCGAGTTCAAAGAACGCCTCTCACGCGGGCGCAAGCTGCCGGAAACCCGGCTGGAGGAGGTGTGCGGCGGCCGGGTCTGGACCGGTGCCGAGGCGCTCGACCTAGGGCTCGTGGACGAGGTAGGCGGTTTCCGGGGGGC
>JBFLXF010000350.1:0-3534 GCA_040757515.1 Actinomycetota bacterium | reverse complement strand
ACCATCGCGCTGTTCGTCGGCCTCTCCGCCGTCCTGAGCGACACCGCAGCTCTGGCGGTCTTCTTCTCCGGCCTGGCGCTGACGTTCGCCCTGCTCGCCGTTGTATCCACGGACAAGGGGCGGATGAGGTGGCCCATCATCCCCGCCGCCATCCTCGGCGTGCTCGGCGGGCTGTTCGCCATCGGGGCCGTCGAGCTCCTCGCCGCCCTGAACTACCTCTGGCCGGTGGCGCTGATCGTGGGCGGGCTGTACCTGATCTGGCGCGCCTTCGGCTCGGGCCGCAAGTCCGGGCGGCGCGGGTAAACCGGACCTCCTCCAGACCCTCGCGTCCCTCGCAGAGAAAAGCCCGGAGCTTCAAGCCCCGGGCCTCTTGGTAGGTTCTGGTCTCTAGCCTAGCAGGTGAACGAGCCGCCGCAGCCGCAGCCGCCGGTGACGTTGGGGTTGTTGACGGCGAAGCCGGCGCCCATGAGGCCGTCCACGTAGTCGAACTCGGAGCCCATGATGTAGGGAACGCTCATGGCGTCTATGGCTATCTTGACGCCCTTGGTCTCGAAGACCTCGTCGTCGCCGTTTATCTCGTCGTCGAAGTAGATGCTGTACTGGAAGCCGGAGCACCCGCCGGGACGAACGCCGATGCGCAGCGCGAGATCCTCCTCGCCCTCCTCGGCCATCAGGGCCTTGACCTTCTCGGCTGCCTTATCCGTGATGGAGACGATGGTCTCCTGCTTCTGCTCCATCAGCACCTCCCGCTGATCGCCGTGCTATCTATGTGGATACGCCGATTATTACACCGCCGGTGCCGGAGTTCAACGCGCCCCTCTTCCCCGCCTGAGTGCCTTGAGCATCCGCCCGCGCGCCGTCGCGAAACCCCTGGCGGCCCGCACGACGAGCGATCCGGGGTTCACCGCCCCGAGCACCCTCCGCCGCCAGGGCAGCCGCCCGTAGGCCCGCATCGCCCGCCGGTAGGCGCCGGAGAGCCTGCGCCTCTCCCCTGCCCCGGAACGTCCAGAGTACAGGTATCCTGAGTACGCGAGGGCAAACTCGCCGAACGGACCCTCCTCGACGCCCGCCGCGCCCGCGAGCAGCGTCAGGCGCTCGGTCGGTGTCAGGGCGGGCGAATCGGCAATCGTCCCGCCGCCGGGAGGCAGCACGTCGCGCAGCCTACCCACGAGATCCCGATAGAGATCCTCCGGTCTGCCGCGGGCGACCAGCAGCCGCTTCGTGAACGGCACGGCCGCGACGAGGAGTCCCGGCAGAACCGCGAGAGGCCACACCGGCGGCTGCTGGCCCGGCCCGCCGCTCTGCCCGGCGGCCTCTCGCTCCCGCTCGGGGGAGTCCTGCGGCCGGTCCTGCTGGCGGCGATCCAGCTGCCGGTCGCGAAGGGTAGCGTTCTCCGGAGCGAGATTCTGCTGCACCGATGGGACCTCCGGACGCGGAGCGTTGGCCTGCATCGCCTCCGGGACGGTGAAGCCGGGGGTCGGATCGAACGGGTACCAGCCGACGCCGGGAAAGTAGACCTCGACCCAGGTGTGCATGTTGCTGCCGGTGACGACGTACTCGTCATCGTCCACCTGCTCGCCCGTAGTCGCACCGTAGACGACGCGCGTGGGGACATCCATCTCGCGCAGGATCAGAGCCATCGAGGTAGCAAACTGGGTGCAGAAGCCCTCCTTGCCCTCGCCGAGGAACTCCTCTATCGCCCGATCGGCGCGGCGGTAGCTTACGTCGAGGTTGTAGATAAAGCCACCGTCGTAGATGAGCCACCGCTCGACGGCGCGGGCCTTGTCGTAGGGGGTCAGAGGGGCGTAGCGGCGCTGGATCTCCTGTGCCCTCTGAGCAACGATGCCGGGTGTGCTCTCGGGGAGCTGGAGATACTTCTCCCGAACCTCCCGCGGATAATCGGTGCCGGCGCCGTCGAGTTGGGCGGCGGTGGGCTGCGGGACGGAGGAGAGAACGCGGTAGTAGGTACCCTCCGCGAGCGGGCGGTCCACATACCATGACCCGTCGGAGCTCGGCACGGCGTCCTCCAGGGAGGTGTTGATGATCCTGTAGCCCCCGAAGACAACCTCGGTCTGCGCGTCGAGCACCTGCACGCTCTGCAAGACGCTCTCGGTTTCGACATACTCGGAGACTTCTTCGCCATAATCGAGGCCGGGCTCGGTGGTGTCCGTCCACCTCACGCCGTCGAAGTGATCGAGGGTGCCCGCACGCCACAGCAAAGGCTCCTGGCTCCTTATCCTCAAGAGCTCGGCGTCCCGCCCGGCGGTGAGGTAGTCTCCCACGTCTGCCTGCACGTCGAGCCGGCTCGTTCCGCCGGTCCCGATGCGGGTCCAGTCTATGAGACCGGGGCTGACGGTCGCCTCCGAGAAGGGCGCCTTCGGCAAGAGCAGGACCGCCACGACCACGCCCGCCGCCGCTACCGTTCCAGCCCCGCGCGGCCCCGTCCCGGAGAAGAGCAGCAGCGCCACCGCGCACGCGAGGAAGACCGCGAAGAACGGACCAACCCCGTCCTCGAAGCTGACCGTGCTCAGCACCCCGATGGTTATGCCGAGCACCACCACCGAGACTACCGGACTCCTCTCGTAGAGGGTCGCAGAGGTAGCGAAGGCCACGACCACCATAACCACCGGAATGAGGACCACAAAAAGCCCCGGCGCGAGGTCGTAGGGAACGGGCTCGACATACATGGTCTCCCCCGCCGCGTACACGTCGGCACCCATCCGCCCGAAGAGCTCTCTCCACCCGGCGAGCGAGAAGAGCGGCGGTCGCCCGTAGACGGCGATGAGGGTGTACAGGACTATCGCCGGGGGCAGAAGTATAAAGCGGCACCTTCCAGCCGAGCCGACCGCAGCCGCGAGCGCAGCCGCGAGCGTCATCGCCAGGAAGGCCCCGTAGCCGCCGAGCGCGATGACCGAGTACGCCCCGAAGCCGCCGTCGAGCCCGCCATGGGTCTCGCCGGTAAAGAGCACGGAGAACGCACCACCGGTGGCGAGCGCCGCGCCGTACAGAGCCGCCCTGGCCCCCGCCCCCGTCACCGCGCCGCCGCCTCGAGCCTCCCGGAGAGCGCCGCCGGACCCTCCGGGTGGCGCACGGCGAGCACCGTCGCCCCGGCGGCCTCCAGGACACCCACCTCGCGCAGGAACTCCTCCTCACGAGCCTGCGCCCTGGGCCCCGTGCCCGAGGGCATGAGGTAAGAGTAGTTGGCGAGGGAGACGACTATCACCTGCAGTCCCGCCGCGCGGAGTCTCCCGACGAACCCGGGGAGCCCCTCGTCGCGGGTGCGCGAGACGATCACGACACCCTCGCCGAGCGCTCCGCGCTCCTCGTCGAGCAGGCTAGAGAGGGATCTGCGTCCGTCGGCCCGCACCGTGGCGAGCAGGCGCATCGCCTCCCCGTAGCAGTCCTCGTCCGAGCCGAACTCCGTGGCATCCTCCCCGGCGTTGGCGCACAGCAGGCGCGAAGGCAGGCCCTGCCGCCGCAGGTGCGCCAGCACGGAGGCGGCGGCGGAGACGGCGTCCTCGACCTCCGCCTCCG
>JBFLXF010000349.1:0-3534 GCA_040757515.1 Actinomycetota bacterium | reverse complement strand
CACGTCCCCGGCGTCCGCGTTCACGAATACCCCGACCTTCAGCACCCCGTCCGGCAGCGCGGCGGCTATCTCACGGGCGCGCCTCACGCTCACCCGCCTCGGGCTCTTGGCGAACACGAGTCCGATGGCGTCGGCACCGGCCTCTGCCGCGGCGCGAGCGTGCCCTGGCTCGGTTATCCCGCAGACCTTAACCCTGACCATGGGGAGAGATTCTACTCCCTCTACGGAATCTCAGACAGCCTCGCCACCAACGCCGGGTCGCGCATCGCCGCCTCCCCGACCAGCACGGCATCTGCCCCGGCATCGCGCATGCGGCGAGCGTCTTCCGCCGTCTTGATCCCGCTCTCGGCAACGAGGATCCTTCCGGCGAGCCGTGGAGCCAGCCGCTCGAAGGTGCCGAGGTCCACGCTGAAGTCGCGCAGATCGCGGTTGTTCACCCCGATCACCGCCGCCCCGCTCTCCAGCGCGGCCTCAGCCTCGGCCTCTTCGTGCACCTCCACGAGCGGCGCGAGCCCGACCTCCATCGCCAGGGCTACGTACCGGGCCAGCGCCGGGGCGTCGAAGAGCGCCGCTATGAGCAGCACGGCGTCGGCGCGGGTTGCGGCCTCGAGTACCTGCGCCTCATCCACGGTAAAGTCCTTGCGCAGAACGGGCAGGGTCGTAGCCTCACGGGCGGCATCGAGGTCGTCGAGGGCGCCCTTGAAGCGCTCCGGCTCGGTCAGGACGGAGAGGCAGCTTGCGCCCTCCGCCTCGTAGCGGACGCCCCACGCGGCGGGATCTGCCTCCCGGATAAAGCCCGCCGACGGCGAGGCGCGTTTTATCTCGGAGATGACCGAGAGGCCAGAGGTCCGCAGCGCTGCCGCGAAGTCCCGCTTCTCGAAGCGGAGCGCCTCCCGGTGGAGGGCGTCGAGATCTGTGCTCGCGCGCAGCTTTTCCGCGCGGCGGAGGGCGGCTGAAGCGAGGTCGTCGAGAACGGTGGCGCGGCTCATATCGTTCTCGCCAAGCGGCGCGTGGTGCGAACGAAGCCTTCGAGCGCCTTCGCGGCGGCACCGCTCTCTATGGACTCTGCGGCGAGACGGATGCCCTCCTTCATGGTCCCGGACTCGCCGGAGACGTAGATGGCGGCCCCGGCGTTCAGGAGGACCACGTCGCGGGCGGCACCAACCTCCTCGCCGGAGAATATGTCACGCAGGATGCGAGCGTTGAGGTGAGCGTCGCCGCCAAGCAGGCCGTCGGGGGCGTGGCGCGGGAGGCCAAAGTCTTCGGGAGAGATCTCATACTCCCCTATCTCGCCGTCGGAGACCTCGGCGACGAGGGTTTTGCCCGTGACTGTAATCTCGTCCATCCCGTCCTCCCCATGCACGACGAGCGCCTTCTCCGCTCCGAGCCTCCTCAGCGCCTCGGCGACCGGACGCACGTAAGAGCCGCCGAAGACGCCGACGACCTGCCTTCTAGCCTCCGCAGGGTTGGTGAGCGGGCCGAGCAGGTTGAAGACGGTGCGGAAGGGAAGCTCGGCGCGCACCGGGGCGACGTGCCTCATCGCCGGGTGATGCGTGCGGGCGAACATAAAGCCGATGCCGGCCTCTTTTATGCAGCGGCTCACCTGCTCGGGACCAAGCTCTATCTCAGCACCGAGGGCCTCCAGCACGTCGGCGCTCCCCGACCGGCTGGTCGCGGCCCGGTTGCCGTGCTTTGCGATAACGACGCCCGCCCCGCGTGCCACAAAGGCCGCGGCGGTGGAGATGTTGATCGTACCCTTCGCGTCTCCGCCGGTCCCACATGTGTCCACCACGTTCTGTGGCGCTTCCACCCTCGCCGCGAACCGGCGCATCGCGCGGGCGAAGCCGACGATCTCCGAGACCGACTCTCCCCGCACCCGCAGCGCGGTTAGCAGCGCCGCCGTGGCCTCCGGGGCGACGGTGCCCTCCATTATCGTCTCCAGCGCGCGCTCGGCCTCGCCCTCGGTCAGCGGCTCCCCGGCGGCGGCCTTGCGCAGCGCCTCCCGCAGCACTAGAGCCCCAGAAAGTTCGCGAGCAACTCGCGCCCACCGGCCGTAAGTACGCTCTCCGGATGGAACTGGACGCCCTCGACCGGGTACTCGCGATGCCTCACGCCCATGATCGTGCCGTCCTCGCTGCGGCTCGTGACGAGCAGGCACTCCGGCACCGAGTCCGGCTCGATAACGAGCGAGTGGTATCGCGTGGCCCGGAAGCCCTGCTCCAGTCCCCTGTAGACCCCCTCGCCGTCGTGCGAGATCCTCGCGGTCTTGCCGTGGACCGGCTCGCCGCGCACAATCCTCGCCCCGAAAGCACGCCCGATGGCCTGATGCCCGAGGCAGACGCCCAGAGTGGGGATGCGGCTACCGAGACTCCCGATTACCTCGACCGAGACCCCGGCCTCATCGGGCGTGCAGGGACCGGGCGAGACTACTATCCTGTCCGGGCGGAGCCCGGCGACCTCTTCGGGCGTGATCTCGTCGTTGCGCCGGACGAGGACCTCGGCCCCGAGCTCCCCGAGATACTGCACGAGGTTGTAGGTAAAGGAGTCGTAGTTGTCTATGACGAGGACCCGCATGACAACGAGGATTTTAGCGGATGGAGGGCGAGACGGGGAGGCGAGATCATGACCCTGCTGCTGACCGAGCGCGAGATAGAGGAGCTCCTGGACATGCCCTCCGTCCTGGAGGCCGTCGAGAGCGCCCTGCGCCGGCAGGCCGAGGGAAGAGCGACGAACCGCGCCCGCCGCCGCGTCGCCCTCCCGAAAAGCGGACTCAACCTGATGGCCGCAGGCATCCCGGAGGCAGGCGCTTTGGGCCTCAAGGCGTACACGGTGGCCAGAGGAGGGGCGCGCTTCTACACAATGCTCTTCGATCCGGAGAGCGGGGAGCTGCTCTCGATCATGCAGTCGGACAGGCTGGGGCAACTGCGCACCGGTGCGGCGACCGGGGTCGCCACGAAACACCTCGCGCGCGAGGACGCGGACACCTTAGGGATCTATGGCGCCGGCTGGCAGGCCGAGAGCCAGCTCGAGGCGGTAGCCGCCGTCAGGAATCTGCGGCGCGTGATCGTCTACAGCCGCCGCGAGGAGTCGCGCAAGGCGTTCGCGAAGAAGATGAGCGAGCGGCTCGGGATGGAGATAGAGACGACCCACGCCGCCGACGAGCCCGCCGCTCAGGATATCGTCGTGACCGTCACTTCCTCGAGCCGCCCCGTCCTGCTCGGCGAGTGGCTCAGGCCGGGCACGCACGTAAACGCCGCCGGCTCGAACTTCCTGTTCAAGAGCGAGATCGACCTCGAAACCGTCCGGCGCGCGTCCTTTGTCTGCATAGACTCGCGCGAAGAGCTCGGCCTCGAGGCCGGCGACCTGCTCCGTCCTCTGGAGACCGGAGTCATACTGCCCGAGGCCGTCTATGAGCTGGGGCAGGTGATCTCAGGCCAGGTCCGGGGCCGCAGATCCTCCGAGGATATCACCCTCTTCGCCAGCCAGGGCCTCGCCCTCGAAGACATGGCCGCCGCCCGCCTCGCCTACGATCGA
>JBFLXF010000348.1:0-3542 GCA_040757515.1 Actinomycetota bacterium | reverse complement strand
GCATGAGGCTCAAGCCGGTAGAGGAGCAGGTGGTGGCGCTGATGGGCGCCTCTAGCGGCATAGGCCGCGAGACGGCTCGCAGGTTCGCCGGGCGGGGTGCGAAGGTCGTCGTCGCGGCCAGAAACAAGGAGGGTCTCGACTCCCTGGTGGAGGAGATCCGGGGCAACGGAGGCGAGGCGACCGCCGTCGTCGCCGACGTGACGGACTTCGAGCAGGTGAGGGCGGTCGCGGACCGGGCCGCCGAGGAGCACGGGAGGCTCGACACCTGGGTCCACCTCTCCGGGGTCTCGGTCTTCGCCCCGTTCTGGGAGCACACGCCGGAGGAGTTCGGGCGGGTAATCGAGGTGGATCTCGTCGGCCAGGCCTACGGCGCGATGGCCGCCCTGCCACACCTGATGCTCCAGGGCCGCGGGGCGCTCGTCCACGTAAGCTCCGTGGTCGGCAGGCGCGCCGTGCCCCTCCAGAGCGCCTACTCGGCCGCCAAGCACGGCGTGAGCGGCATGCTGGAGTCGCTGCGCGTCGAGCTGTTGCGCGAGGGCTGGTCCTCCATCGGCGTCACGGAGGTCATGCCGGCGGCGATAAACACCCCCTTCTTCGACAAGGCCCGCACCCGCCTCGGTGTCAAGCCCAAGGGTTTTCCGCCCATGTACGAGCCCGGCGTCGTCGCCGGCGCGATCCTCTACTCTGCCGAGAAGGCGCCCCGAGACATCGTCGCGGGCGGCGCCGGGAAAGGCATGCTCTTCGCGCAACGCCTCTCGCCGCGCCTGATGGACTCCCTCATGCAGCACGGGGCCTTCGGCACCCAGATGACCGACGAGCCCAAGGGCGCCGACGCCCCGGACGGACTCTTCTCGCCCGTGAGCGACGACCGGGCGAGCGCGGGGTTCGACGGGCAGATCCTCTCCAGGAGCCTCACCACCTGGCTCGACACCCACCCGGCGGCCAAGGCCGGCATCGTGGCGGCGGCGCTCGGTGCCCTGGCGGCCCTGCGCGCGCGGTCGTGAGAGAGCCGGCCTGGGACCTCTCGGGCGAGTGGCGGATCGTCCGCCTGGGCGGCCTCCTGCCGCCGATGCCCGGGGTGCGCAAGCGCGTCCGGGGCAGCCGCGGGGAGACGGGGATCGGCCCGCTGCCGGGGTGGCCGTTCAGGATGGGACGCCGGGTGGGACGCATATACCTCGTCTACGACCCGCCGTTCTCGGCGGTGGTGGACGAGGTGTGGCCCGGCGCGGGCGGCACGTGGCTCGGCCGCTCGACGGTCGGGGGGCGCGAGGTCGGGCGGTTTCGGATGATCCCCTCCGGGTACGGGGGTAGCCGAGAGAGAGCGAGAGGAGGAGGCATGGAAGAGAGGTTGCGAGGGAAGCTGATCGAGTACCTCCAGAACATGCGCGCCCTGGAGCAGAACGTCCTGCTCATGCTGGACGCCATGATCCTGACGACGAACGACCCGGAGATCTCCGCGATGCTGGAGCAGCACAGGGTCGAGTCGCGTCGCCAGGAGAGGCGCCTGCGCGAGCGTCTCCGGGCCCTCGGAGGGCTCGGTTCGGCCCGCAAGATCCTCGTGGCGATAGCAACCGCCCAGGCCAAAGGCGTCGCCGATCTCTGGCGCGCTGACAAGCCGGTGCGCAACGCCCGCGACGCCTTCGTCACCGAGCACCTGGAGATAGCGGCCTACGAGATCCTGGAGCGCCTCGCCGAGCGCGCCGGCGACCCCGAGACGGCGGAGGTCGCCCGCACCAACCGCACCGAGGAGGAGGCTATGGCCGGGAGGATCGCCCGCAACTGGGACCGCTTCCTCGACCTCACCCTCGAAGAGGCGGGCATCCGGGCGTGACCGGGAGGTCGTGACGGCGCGGCCGGGCGTCCGGGACCCCGAGACCATCTTGCCGAAGAAGCGCACCTCGGGCGCGCACCTCGTCCTCCAGAGGTCCGGCGTCGAGATCGGCCCCGCGTCTCCGTCCCTATCGTCTACGCCCCGATATCGAGTACCTGGCCGGCGAGGGCTTCGACGTCTACGTGCTCGACCGGGGCATTCTGGACGATGAGGACATGTCCCTGTCCTCAGAGCACTACGTCTCGACCACCGCCCCCCGACGCTCCCGGCCACTGCCAGGGCTGCCCGCGTCGCCGCTCGCGGGTGGTCCTCGTGCGTTTGGGGTTATACGCTCGCGTTCGCCGGGCTCTGGAGGCGTCATCCCGGGGGTGGTGCATCGGCTATCATGAAGGGGCCGACGATACGGGAAGACAGGAGGAGGTAGGACCCTTGACCGTTCGCGCACCGGGTACGCGCAAGCCTGCGGGGGGCGAGCCGTGCGCGTAGCCCTCTTCATAACCTGCTTCAACGACACGCTCTTCCCGGAGACGGGCCGGGCGACCGTCGAGGTGCTGGAGCGGCTCGGGCACGAGGTAGAGTTTCCCTTCGCGCAGACCTGCTGCGGCCAGATGCACTTCAACACCGGCTACCAGCGTGAGGCGATACCGCTCGTGCGGCGCTTCGTGGAGGTCTTCGAGCCCTACGAGGCAGTCGTCTCTCCCTCGGCCTCCTGCGTCGGAATGGTGCGCGAGCTCTACCCGATGGCCGCCGGGCTGGCGGGCGACACAAGCCTTGGAGAGAGGGTCGAGGCGCTGGCCCCTAGGGTGTTCGAGCTCTCGGAGTTCCTCGTGAGGCGGCTCGGGATCGAGGACGTGGGTGCCTACTATCCGCACCGCGTCACCTATCATCCCACCTGCCACTCTCTGAGGGGGATAAGGGTCGGGGATGCGCCGCTGCGGCTGCTGCGAAGCGTGCGGGGCATAGACCTCGTCGAGCTGCCGGAGGCCGAGGAGTGCTGCGGCTTCGGGGGGACGTTCGCCGTAAAGAACGCCGACACCTCCGCGGCGATGCTCTCGGACAAACTCCGGCACGTCCTCGATACAGAGGCGGAGGTCTGCACAATGGTGGACAACTCCTGCCTGATGCACATTGAGGGCGGTCTCAGACGCGGCAGGACCGGCGTCACGACCGCTCATCTCGCGGAGATACTGGCAAGCGGAGCTGCGGAGGAGCGTGCATGACCCTCAAGACGGAGCGTCCGGACGCCTTCTCGCCCGGCAGGACGCCGCCCTTCGAGGAGACGGCCAAAGAGAGCCTCGCCGACGCCCAGCTCCGGCGCAACATCGGCAAGGCGACGCAGACCATCCGGCGCAAGCGCGCCGTGGCCGTCGGCGAGATGCCCGACTGGGAGGCGCTGCGGGAGGCCGGGCGCGCCCTCAAGACGCGCGTGATGCGCCACCTCGACGAATACCTGCTGCGGCTCGAGGAGTCGGTCACGCGCGCGGGCGGGAAGGTCCACTGGGCCCGCGACGCCGGGGAGGCGAACAGGATAATCGCCGGTATCGCGAAGGGCCACGGCGCCAGCGAGGTCGTCAAGGTCAAGTCCATAGCGACAGACGAAACCAAGCTCAACGAGCACCTGGAGCGCGAGGGGATAAAGGCGCACGAGACGGACCTGGCGGAGCTGATCATCCAGCTCGCCGGGGAGACCTCCTCGCACATCCTGGTCCCC
>JBFLXF010000347.1:0-3561 GCA_040757515.1 Actinomycetota bacterium | reverse complement strand
GATCGAGGTGCTGAGGGAGCCGCTGCACCACCCCGGCCTCTGGGGGACGACCGGAATACTGCCCGGCACGCACAACCTCGCCGCCGGGATGGCGACCTCCGGGGCGCTCACCGGATGGCTGCGCGAGATCTCCGGCGGCCTCCCGTACGAGCGGCTCACCGAAGAGGCCGCCGCCGTCGCGCCCGGATCCGACGGCCTCGTCGTGCTGCCCTACTTCACCGGGGAGCGGACGCCCATCTTCGACCCGAGGGCCCGCGGCCTCATAGGCGGCCTCACCCTCAGGCACGGGCGGGGACACCTCTACCGGGCGATGCTGGAGGCCACCGCCTACGGCGTCAGGCACATCTTCGAGTCGATGCGCGAGGCCGGGGGCGGCGGGGAGAGGCTCGTCGCGGTCGGCGGCGGGACGAAGGGCGGGCTGTGGACGCAGATAGTCTCCGATGTTACGGGCAGGCCACAGGACCTCCCGGAGGAGACCATCGGCGCAGCCTACGGCGACGCGCTGCTGGCCGCGAGGGCCGTGGGGCTCGCGGGTCAGAACGAGGACTGGAGCCGCATCTCCGACACCGTCGAGCCCGACGAGGCCAACCGCAGGGTCTACGACGAACTCTACGGCGTCTACCGGGAGCTGTATCCGGCAACCCGCGAGCAGATGCACCGGCTCGCCGAGATGCAGGGCGCGAACACGGCGTTCGGGGAAGGCACGGCCGCCGGTGAGAAAGGAGGCGCGGACGATGTCATCGCCTGAGGCGAGGAGCGGGGAGCCCGTGGTCCGGTTGCGGGGCGTCTCGAAGTACTTTCCGGGGGTACACGCCGTGGAGGGGGTGGACCTGGAGATCTTCCCCGGCGAGGTGCACGTCGTCGCCGGGGAGAACGGGGCCGGCAAGTCCACGCTGATGAAGCTCCTCTCGCAGGTCGAGCGGCCCACGGAGGGGGAGATCGAGATCTCCGGCGAGCCGGTGGAGTTCCACGGCCCGCGCCACGCGCAGGCCCTCGGGGTCGCGATGGTCTATCAGGAGTTCGCCCTGGCGCCCCACCTCTCCGTAGCCGAGAACCTGTTCATGGGCCGTGAGCCCGGGCGCTTCGGGTTCGTCAACCGGCGGGCCGAGAGCGAGAAGGCGCGCGGGCTGCTCGAACGCGTGGGGTTGAGGGTGAACCCCGACCGGCTCGTCTCCAGCCTCACGGTCGCCCAGCAGCAGCGGGTGGAGATCGCCAAGGCCCTCGCCATCGAGGCGAAGGTCGTCATCATGGACGAGCCCACCGCCACGCTCGCGGAAGGCGAGATAGAGGCCCTCTTCGAGGTGATACGAGACCTCAAGTCCTACGGCATCGCGATCCTCTACATCTCGCACAGGCTCGACGAGATCTTCGAGATCGGCGACCGCGTCACCGTGATGCGCGACGGGCGGGTCGTGGACACCCTGCCCATCTCCGAACTGGACGAGGGCAGGCTGGTGCGGCTGATGGTGGGACGCGACGTCGGCAACCTCTATCCCAAGACGGAGATCCCCATCGGAGACGTGGTCCTGCGTGCCGAGGGGATCACGCGCGCGGGTGTGCTGGAGGACTGCTCCTTCGAGGTGCGGGCCGGGGAGATACTCGGCTTCGCCGGCCTCGTCGGGGCGGGGCGCACGGAGCTTGCACGGGCGGTCTTCGGCGCCGACCCGATAGACTCCGGCAGGATCGAGCTGGAGGGGAGAGAGCTGCGCCTGAAGGGGCCGCAGGACGCCATAGCGGCCGGGATCGGCTACCTGACCGAGGACCGCAAGGGTGAGGGGCTCGCCCTCCAGCTCGGCGTGGACCAGAACATCACGCTGGCGCACCTGCCGTCACGCTTCGGGTTTATCAACCTGCGCGAGGAGAGGGAGACGGCCCGCCGCAGGCGGGACCAGCTCAACATCCGCACGCCCTCCATCCGGCGCAAGGTGCAGGTGCTCTCGGGCGGCAACCAGCAGAAGGTCGTCGTTGCCCGGTGGCTGGAGACCAGGGCGAGGGTGCTGTTCTTCGACGAGCCCGCCCGCGGCATAGACGTCGGGGCGAAGGCCGAGATGTTCGCCCTCATCGAGGATCTCGCGAGGGAGGGGCGGGCGATAGTCCTGATCTCCTCCTACCTGCCGGAGTTGCTGAATATGTGTGACCGCATTCTGGTGATGCACGAGGGACGGGTGGCGGGTGTCCTTCCGCGCGAGGAGTTCTCAGAAGAACGGGTAATGGCGCTCGCCACGGGGATAGAGGAGGCCGCATGAACACCACCGCGACGACCACCGAACGCGCCAGGAGCGCCCTGCGCGAGCGTCTCTCCGACGTCGTCTCCCAGCTCGCCGCCGCGGGCGCCCTTATCGTCGTCTTCGTCGTGCTCTCCTTCGCCTCGCCCGTCTTCCTCTCGGCCGACAACCTCTTCAACATCGGCTCCCAGACGGCGGTCGTGGCGGTGATCGCCATCGGGGTAACGCTCGTGATCATCACCGCCGGCATAGACCTCTCGGTCGGCTCGGTGGCGGCTCTCTCGGGCGTTTTGGGGGTGATGATGATCGCCCAGGCGGGGCTGCCGGTGCCGCTGGGCATCCTGGGCGGTATTCTGGTGGGCGCCATCTGCGGGCTCGTCAACGGGCTTCTCGTCTCGGTGGCCGGGCTCAACCCGTTTATCGCTACTTTGGGCATGCTGACCGTCGCCCGGGGCCTCACCTACATCTTCACCAATGCCCAGGCCGTCTTCGGGACGCCGGATTCCTTCCGGCTTTTGGGGCAGGGGGTGATAGGCCCGATCCCGATACCCATCATCGCGATCGTCGTGGTCGCGGTCGCCGGGTACGTCATCCTCTCGCGCACCAAGCTCGGGCGCTACGCCTACGCGATGGGCTCGAACCTGGAGGCGGCCCGGCTCTCCGGGATACCCATAAGGCGCTACCTGACCAGCGTGTACGTCATCTCGGGGGCGCTGGCGGGCTTCGGCGGCATGATCGCCGCTTCCCGCGTGAACTCGGGGCAGCCGAACTTCGGCATCGGGCTGGAGCTGGACGTGATCGCCGCGGCGGTCATCGGCGGGGCGAGCCTCTTCGGGGGGCAGGGGACGGTGATCGGGACGCTCATCGGGGCGTTCCTCATAGCCCTTATCCGCAACGGCGCCGTGCTGCTCGACATAAACACCTTCTACCAGCAGGTGATCATCGGCGTCGTCATCTGGATCGCCGTCTTCTGGGATCAGTACAGGCGCCGCAGGCTCGCGGCGGCTTCGGAGTAGCGGAGAGACACGTAGAGAAGGAGAAACGGATGAAGAGACGGATACTCGCGGTGATCCTGGCGGCCTCGCTCGCGCTGGTGCTCGCGGCGTGCGCGGAGGTCCGGGAGTCTGGCGGGAACCAGGGCGGCGGTGAAGATGGAGGGAGCGGCCAGCAAGGCCCGATAGAGCTCGCCGTCGTCCCGAAGGCGGTGGGCTTCGATTTCTGGGAGACGGTCCGCAAGGGCGCGGTGTGCGCCGCTCAGAAGGCCGAGGGCGAGGTGGAGGTGCAGTGGGACGGCGTGACCGCCGAGACGGACGTCAACGGTCAGGTCAACCTGCTG
>JBFLXF010000346.1:0-3562 GCA_040757515.1 Actinomycetota bacterium | reverse complement strand
GCTCGGCGCCCTGCTAAACGGCGGGCAGACCCTCTCCGTAGGCGAGACGCCGGTCTCCGTCGGCGTGGCGGAGGGCTCGATCGGTACGCTCGACGAGGTGCGCGCGCTGCCGGTCGGCTCCGGCCAGACGGTCGGAGATGTGGCGGAGGTCGGCAGAGAGGAGGCACCATCGGCTATAACCCGCTCCGGCGGGGAGAAGGCCGTAACCGTGACCGGGACCATAGACTCGGAAGACACCAGCGGCGTCTCGGCGGAGGTGAGCGAGAGGCTGCAGAGGCTCGATCTGCCGGAGGGCGTCACCGCGCAGGTAGGCGGCGAGTCCGAGGACATAGCGGAGAGCTTCAGGAACCTCATCCTCTCCATCGCCGTCGCGCTCGCGCTGGTGTACCTGATCCTGGTAGTCTTCTTCGGCTCTTTGCTGGTTCCCCTGGTCATCCTGCTCGCCGTCCCGCTCACCACATCCGGAGCGTTCGGTGCGCTGCTGCTCACGGGCACGCCCCTCAGCCTGCCGGCTCTGCTGGGTGTCTTGCTACTCATCGGGATCGTCGTCTCCAACGCGATCCTGCTCGTCGACTTCGCTATAAGCGCCGGGAGACGCCATGAGACGGTTGACGGGGCGATAATCGAGGCGGGTCGAGCGCGCCTGCGGCCGATCCTGATGACCGCCTTCGCCACCATCTTCGCCCTCGTGCCTCTCGCCCTCGGTTACGGCAACGGCGGGAGTGTTCTCATCTCCAGCAGCCTAGCGATCCCGGTAATAGGCGGACTCCTCACCTCGACTCTGCTCACCCTGATCGTGGTACCCGTCGGATACTCTCTGCTCGCCGCCGGACGGCGGAGGAAGAAAGGATAAGGGACATCCGCCGTCCCGGCGTACGCAGAACCGATCGCGCCGCAGCGCTCGTAGTGATGGACGAGAGGCTCTTCGCGGAGTGATGGGGGTATCCCGATCGGTCGGTGCGATGGCGAAGTTCCCTGGCTTTCGCGGGTACAAAGAGCGTGGGACCGGTACGGAGAGAGATGAGGAGTGGCAGGTGCTCAGGGAAGGGAGATACCGCACACCCGACAGGCGGCGACAGCTTATGATGCGCGAGGCGATAAAGCGCCGGATAAGGGAGTGCCCGGTCCGGCTGCCCAAAAGCGAGATAGAGGAGATGGGGGTGGAGTTGGGGCTCGACGCCGGCGAAGCCGCTCGCCTCTTCGTTCGTCTCAAGGGCGTTGTCTGGCGCGGAAAGTACGTAGCCTCCGGCGAAGGCGGCTGGGAGGCCGTTCTCGTCGAGGAGATTCGCTAGAGAGGTCACCGACAGGAGCATGCCCCTGTCGGTGTACAACATCTTGGATAGTCTCTGTTGACAGGGGGCGCTATCTTGGGTACCGTCGTAATCTGCCGTTCGAGACCGTATCTGGGATAAACAGAGGGCTATATAATTGTCATTCGAGGCAAGCACGGCCAGAGGTGGTAGGAAGCTGAAGACCGCGGTGGGAACCGTTCTCGGGGGGCGCTACCGGGTGGAGAGCAGACTCGGCAGCGGGGGGATGGCGGTCGTCTACAGGGCGGAGGATGCGATCCTGGGCCGCACCGTGGCCCTCAAGATGTTGCACGAGAGGTTCGCGGAGATGCCCGCTTTCCGGCGGCGTTTCCGGCAGGAGGCGCGTGCGATGGCCTCCCTCGATCACGAGAACATCGTCAAAGTCTACGACATCTCCCAGGATGGCAACGTGCCGTTCATCGTCGCCGAGTGCGTCGAAGGGCAGGACGTGGGGACGCTGCTCTCTCGCAAGCGGGAGGGTTACCTGGGTGAGCAGTTCACCAGAAGGCTTGTGGCTCAGCTCCTCCGGGCGCTCGCCTACGCTCACCGGCGCGGCGTGATCCACCGCGACATAAAGCCCTCGAACATACTCGTTACTGCGGACGGCACGGTGAAGGTTGCGGATTTCGGCATCGCTCGCATCCTCGAGGAGGACGACGAGGGGGACGAGGGGGAGATCATCGGCAGCGCCCGCTACATGTCCCCGGAGCAGCTCAAAGGCCTTGAGGCGACGCCTCGCAGCGACATCTACTCGGTTGGCGTTCTTCTCTACCACTGCCTCACCGGACGGCCTCCGTTCTCCGGCGACGTCAAGAAGCTCGCCCGTCACCACATCCAGACCGAGCCTACGCCGCCACGCAAGCTGAACAAGAAGATCTCGCCGCACATCGAGGCGGTGATCCTCAAAGCGCTCGCCAAAGATCCGGATAACAGATACCCCTCTGCTTACGCGATGCTCGATGACCTTGAGGTGGAGCTTCCGGAGCCGGAGGCTGCTCACCGCCGGCCGAAGCGGCGCAGAGCCCGCAAGGGGCTCGTCCTGGCGCCCCTCGCCGCGCTACTCTTCGCGGGCGGCGGCGTGGCGCTCGCCTCCGGGTTCGGTTATGTGGAGGTGCCCTCCGTCGAGACGGCGCTCGGCCGCGCGAGCGAGGTGGAGACCCGGGCCCCCGAGGCCCCGGATACACGAGTGATCGGGCGGCCCGCCGGCGAGAGGCAGCAGGCGGTCCGGGAGATGGTCCCAGTGCCCGACGTACGTACCTACTTCGACTACTCCGCCCGCGAGATACTGGTCAACCGCGGCTTCAGGGTCAGGATCGTGTACGGCTACCAGGAGGGCTACGCAAACCGGGGCGTCGCCTGGGGGACGGACCCGGCCATAGGTAGCCTGGCTCCGGCGGGCTCGCTCATCACCGTCTACGCCACGCCAAAGGACCTCTATCAGCCCCAGATCAGGTAGAGGCAGGCCGGCGGGGAAAGGCGAGGAACACCCATCGCCTGAGCGCGACCGTGCGGCAGAGAAGGAAGAGGGCGACCGGCAGCGTCCCGGCGTCCCCCGTATCGAAAGCCACCTTATAGCGCCTGTTCGTCAGGCCGCCGGTGACTACCGCTGTCTCCCGGCCGTCCGGCGAGCGCGCCACAGACAGGTTGCGCAGCAGGTGCGTTCGGGCCTCGTAGCGCCGACCGTCCAGGAGTATGCTCGCCATGCCCGCGTGTCCGTCGGCGGTGAGCTGCGAGCCGCCACAGAGCATCCGGTAGGTCGAACGTCCGGTACGCTCGAGGTTGACGGTTATCCCACCCGCCTCTATCTGCGCTCCCTCCAAGCCGCTCAGACGCATCCGCCCGAAGGGCTCCCCGCCGCGCGCGAGCAGGACGAACTCCGTTCCCAGGAGGCCCCGGGCCCGCGCCTCGAATGAACCGGCGAGGCGCTCGCCCAGGTCCTTGCAGGCATCGTCGTTCTCGTGCCGGCGCATGATGTGTGATACGCAGCAGAACGCGGTAGAGTTTCCGGGAGTGCGAGGTTAGGTACGCGAAAGCCACTGAAGAGGACTCTGTATGGAACTCAAGAGCAAAGAAGAGATCAGGAACGAGATTCTGCAGTCCTGGCTCAGGAGTGCGTGGGTCTATCCGGTGGACGGCCCGGACGGCAGGACGTATCTGCGCCTGACACCCGGTGGCCGGCTCAAGATGCGGCGCAGGATCGGAGAGCTGGAGAGCGTCACAGGCGCGAAGGGCACCGACCTCGCCAGACAGGA
>JBFLXF010000345.1:0-3572 GCA_040757515.1 Actinomycetota bacterium | reverse complement strand
CGTGCAGGTCGTTGACCACAACCAGCTCGCCGTCTCTTGCGAACTTCTCGGCGATGGCGCGACCGATACCGCTCCCCGCGCCGGTGATCAAGGCTATCCGGGATCCCGTGGAACTCACCTGTTACCTCCCCGTCGAACGAACAAGACGGGGGCGAGCTTTCGGCTCGCCCCCTGCTCGGGCATCATCCCGTGCCGTGCCGGTGCACCGGTTACCGCACGCGGCTCGCGGTGGAGCCTTCCACCAGCTCGGCCTGGTGCGGGTCGGTCACGTTGCGGGTCCCCAGCATCAGGAACCCGGAGATTATCGTGGCGAGCCCACCGCTGAGAAAGGCGGCGAGGACCATATTCTCTCCGGTCAAGGTGAGGAAGACGGTGAGCAACGCGCCTCCGGCGATAGCCCCGAGCGGGCCCATGGCGTTGACGAAGGACGCTCCGGTGCCGCGTACCCGGGTCGGGAACGACTCGCCCATGAAGAACAGCAGGGCCGCGTAGGGCCCGATTATGAAGAAGAGCCCTATCGTGTACATGGTCAGCACGAAGCCTTGGGAATCCGGCCCGAACAGCATCAGCGAGTAGGCGATGCCGGATATCACCCAGCCGCCCGCGATGGTCAGGCGCCGGCCGATGCGATCCCCCACGAAGCCGTGGGTGAGGTAGCCGATGTAGGCGGCCGCGTTGGAGATGATGAGGACGGTAAGGGCGCTCCCGAACGAGACCCCCTTGCCCTCGGTGAGCACGGTCGTCCCGAGGACAGCGAAAACCTGGATGCCGATCCAGTTGGTCAGGAAAGCCAGCGCCAGGAAGATCGTGTGCTTGCGGATGTCGGGCTCGAAGATCTGCTGCAGGGTGGTCTCTTCGACGTGGTGCACGTCTATGTCGAAGTGCCGGCCGAACTCGACGGCCTCCTCGTGCCTGCCCTCCTTCTCGAGCCGTCGGACCCGCTGCATGGCCTGGAACCTCGGCGACTCCGGGAGCTTGAAAGCGAGAGCGGCGACTATGAGAGCCGGTATGGTAGCGAGCATGAACACGCCGCGCCATCCGACGGCATCCAAAAGCAGCGCCGTAAAGGCCGACGCGAGCAGCACGCCGATCGGCCACCCGCCCTGTATGAAAGCGTACACGAACCCGCGGCTCTTCCGGTTGCCGTAGAGCTCGTTGAGGTAGGTGGTGTTCACCGCCTGCTCGGAGTAGCCCAGGCCCGAGATGGCCCGTACGACCGTAAGGAAAGGAGCCGCAAGCGCTGCTGGAGTCAACCCCGTCAGCAGGGAACTCAAACCCGTGCCGGCAGTGGTAACGATCAGGGACTTCTTCCGACCCAGGTAGTCGATCATCGGCCCCACCACAAGAGCCACGACGGCTGTCCCCACTGACACTATGGTCGCAATCAGGGTACTCGTCGCCGTCGACCAGCCGAAGTCGTCCGCTATCCTCGGCAAGAGCGTCCCGAACATTATGAAGTCGTAGACGCAGACAACCCAGGCGAGGAAAGCTATGACCGAAGGGTAGACCAACTCACGCGTAGAGAAGGTGGTCCGGATCCCCTCCACCATCTGCCCGCCAGATCCCTCGCCAGGCCGGCTCGGTCGTTCACTCATCTCGATCGTCCTCCTTGTCCGGTCGCGGGTAGCCCACGGTGGCCTAGCCCTCTACGCCCTTTCCACGCTGGTACATAAGCCCCTCTCAGGAGGGCACGATAGCCAATGAAGGATTATTTGTCAAACAAATAGGAGCGAAGGTCTTTGTCGCGCAAGCCACCGCCGGTGACCGTCTCGCATCTGTGGGAAAGTTGCGGCTAAGACCGGGGTTACCGTCGCGCCAGCGGGTGCATCGCCCGGACGAGCCTGGCCTCGTCCGCAACGCGAGCATCATGCAGCCATCTCGAAGGTCCGTCGCGTTATGTGCTCGCAGGGCGGCCCGTAAAGCCGGACGATCGGCGAAGCCGCGAGGAGGCACTGATACAGAAACGGTGTACTTACCCTACAATTAGATGTTGCGACCACTCGGATTGGAGCTGTGGCATGGCAGGAGAAAATGTCCTGGTCGGGACGCGGAAGACCCGCAAGACCTACGAGCAGATAATCGCTTACATACGCGGCGCGATCTCTTCAGGGAGGCTACGCCCAGGCGACAGGTTGCCGCCGGAGACGGACCTGGCCCGGTCTCTCGGGGTCAGCCGGCCGACGGTGCGGGAGGCGCTCAAGGTGCTGGAGGCGCTCAACGTCCTCGAGAGCTCGACGGGTCCAACGGGAGGTACATTCGTCCGTACACTGAGCGGAGCAGGCGTAGCGGATAGCCTCAAAGATTCCATGGTGTTGCTCATGGATTTGGATGAGCTAAGCCTGGAGGAATTGTGGTCGGCGAGAGAGACCATAGAGACGCGAGCGGTAGAGATGGCTGCCGTCCGGCGAACGGAGAGCGATCTTGCCAGGATGCGGGAGACTATTGACAGCGATGAGCACAAGGAGTTCGAGGCTTACTTCCCCGACATAATGTTTCACAGGACCATTACAGATGCCTCGGGAAACCGGCTATTGAGTGTGTTCATGCTCTCCATCCACATGACGCTCATGACGCTCGCCAAGCGCTACATCCTTCCGGAGGCGAAACAGGTTTCTCAGGAGCAGCACCGGCTGATCTATGAGGCCATCCGCGACCGAGATGCAACACTGGCTCGGTCGCGGATGGAAGAACATCTGTTAATGGCCTATGAAGTTTACAGCCGGGCTATACCCAAGAAAGCTAAGGACCGGACTGCCGGCGAATCAGAGAGATCCTCGGACAGCTCGGACCGGGCAACAGAAGATGTTGATAATCTCTCGACAACCCCCGAGATGTAAGTACATCGGCGCTGTGTCAACATCCATACTCAGGTAAGTCTTGCAGTTCTTGCGAATCCCTAGCCTGATAGATTCTGTAGAGTGTGGCGATGATCGCCACCGGGCGACATGTGCACAATATCACACCCGCAAGAGCAGTGGTGCTTGTGATGGTTGCCCCGGTCTCGCCTGTAGCCCTGATTACGATATTTGGTATCGGCTCAGTCTTCGCATCCCGATGTATCAAAGCAATCTCGCGTGCAGGGGCCGGCCATAGAGCAGGGCCGGCAAGTTCGTGAATAAATAGGCTTTTTGCGCCTCCAAGTTTAGCTCCGGCATGGAGAACGTGTTCTCGGTATCATCGATAAACGATCGTATTCCTTACCACGATAGAGGGCAAGGGAGAACGCATGGTGATCTGCATACAGCGTAAAGTGAGATGAAGATGCAGGAGATCCCGGTACAGAAGGTAACGGAGGCGGTGCGGAGCCTGTGTATCGAGGCGAACACCTGCCTGCGCGAGGACCACCTGAGCGCCCTGCGCGGCGCGCTCGAGAGGGAAGAATCTCCGCTCGGGCGCGAGGTCATCGAGCGTCTGCTGGAGAACGCGGAGGTCGCCTGCTCGGAGTGTGTGGCGTTCTGCCAGGACACGGGCTACGCGGTCTTCTTCGTCGAGGTTGGCCAGGAGGTCCACTTCACGGGCGGGGCGCTGAGGGACGCGATAAACGAGGGGGTGCGCAGAGGGTACGAGGAGGG
>JBFLXF010000344.1:0-3573 GCA_040757515.1 Actinomycetota bacterium | reverse complement strand
GGCTGGATCGTCTGTCAACTACGCACTGAGCAGCCGCTACGTGTTCAAAGAACATGCCTGTGAGGAGCACCCGTGAAGCTATCGGTCGTCATCCCGGCGCGCAACGAGGAGGAAACGATCGCCGAAACGGTCGAAGCTCTGATCCGGCGGCTCCGCGCCGAAGGCATCGAACACGAGGTCATCGTCGTCGACGACGGCAGCACGGATCGCACGGGGGAGGTACTCCGGGCCCTGCAGGAACACCATCCGACCCTCCGCTGCCTCTGCAACGGGCCTCCCAACGGGTTCGGGCTCGCGGTCCGTAGGGGGCTGGAGCGCCTCACCGGCGATGCGGTGGCGATCGTCATGGGCGACGGTTCCGATGATCCCGAAGACGTGATCAGGGGCTTCTGGCGTTTGCATGAGGGGCATGAGTGCGTTTTCGGCTCGCGGTTTATGAGGGGTGGCCGGACGGTTGGCTATCCCCTACATAAGCTGCTCCTCAACCGGCTGGCCAACAACTTCATCAGAACCCTGTTCGCGCTGGACTACAACGACGTTACCAACGCCTTCAAGTGCTACCGGCGCGAAGTCATAGAAGGTTGCCGGCCGCTTATCTCCAAACACTTCAACCTGACCGTCGAGTTGCCGCTGAAAGCGATCGTGCGAGGCTACGATTACACAGTCATCCCCATAAGCTGGACCAACCGCAAGAGCGGCGTCTCCAAGCTCAGGATCCGGGAGATGGGCAGCCGCTACCTGTTCATTGTCCTCTATCTGTTCCTGGAGAAGCACCTCTCGCGCGGCGACTACCGGCGAGCCCCGTCCCCGAAGACGGCGTCACGCCCGTCTCCGGAGTATAGATGAGCCGCGAGGCGGTCCTGATCACGGGAGGCGCCGGCTTCGTCGGCTCAAACCTGGCCATCAGGTACAGAGAGCGCCATCCTGGGGTCCGGGTCGTCGCGCTGGACAACCTCAAGCGTCGAGGCTCCGATCTGAACATACCCCGGCTGCGGCAAGCCGGGGTCGAGTTCGTCCACGGCGACATCCGCAACCGCGAGGATCTTCCGGAACATGACGTCGATCTAATCCTGGAGTGCTCGGCGGAGCCTTCCGTGCTAAGCGGCTACGGCGGCCGTCCGGACTACCTCATCAACACCAACCTGGTCGGTACCCTCAACTGCCTGGAGTTCGCCCGCGCCCGCCGTGCCGACTTCATCTTCCTCTCCACCAGCCGGGTCTACTCTATACGGACCCTGAGCGACCTGCGCTACCGCGAGGAGGAGAAGCGGTTCGTCCTGAGCGGAGAGCAGCCCCATCCCGGCGCCTCCGCCGCCGGGATCGCCGAGGACTTTCCGATCCGGGGCCCGCGCTCCCTCTACGGCGCCACCAAGCTGGCCTCCGAGCTCTTTATCGAGGAGTACCGGGCGGCCTACGGTCTGCGGGCCGTGGTCAACCGCTGCGGCGTGATAGCCGGTCCCTGGCAGATGGGACGGGTTGACCAGGGCGTGTTCGCCCTCTGGGTAGCGCGCCACCATTTCGGCGGAGAGTTGGACTATATCGGCTACGGAGGCTCGGGCAAGCAGGTCCGCGACCTTCTGCACATCGACGACCTCTTCGAGCTGGTCGATCTGCAGGCGCAAAGACCGGGCCTCTTCGACGGCCGGACTCTCAACGTGGGCGGTGGTCCCCAGACGAGCCTCTCTCTGCTGGAGACCACCGAGCTGTGCCAGCGAATCACGGGGCGCCGGATAAGGATTCGCAGAGAGCCCGAGCAGCGGCCGGCGGACGTCCCGATATACATCTCGGACCATCGCAAGGCCACGGACCTTTGCGGTTGGCGACCGACCCGCAGCGCAGGGAGGACGCTCTCCGATGTACACGAGTGGATTCGCGAGAACGAGCCTCTGGTCCGGGAGATTTTCATGGCTTGAAGGCTACCGAGGAGGCGCGCAGCAGATGCTGGACAGAGTCTACCGGTCCAGGTTCGACCAGGACACGGTCGCAGCGAAGAGAGAACTCTGGAACGTCCTGGTAAGGCAGTTCCTCCAGAACTACATCCCTACCGACGCAGCCGTCGCGGACATCGGCGGCGGGTACTGTGAGTTCATCAACGCCGTCGAGTGCCGGCAGAAATACGTCGTTGACCTGAACCCGGACGTACGCAGACACGCCGGTCCGGAGGTGAAGGTGATCCTCTCGGACGCAAGCGATATCGCCGAGCTGCCCGACGGAAGCCTGGACGTCGCATTCGCGAGCAACTTCTTTGAGCACCTGCCCTCCAAGCAGCGGCTGTTCGAGGTGCTGGCCGAGATTCACCGGGCTCTCATAGAGGAAGGGAAGCTCCTGATAATCCAGCCTAACATCAAGTACGCCCACCGGGAGTACTGGGACTTCATCGATCACCACATAGCCCTTACAGAGAACAGCCTGGGGGAAGCCTTAAAGATAACCGGGTTCGAGGTGGATGAGTGTATACCCCGGTTCTTGCCGTTCTCGGTCAATTCAAGCCCCTCCAAGTCCCCGAGGCTGTTGCGGCTGTATCTCAGGATGCCTCTCCTCTGGAGGATCTTCGGCAAGCAGACGTTCATGGTGGGGGTGAAGGGATGAGCGTAGTCCTGATCACGGGCTCCTCCGGTCTTGTCGGCTCGGAGGCGGCGCGCTTCTTCGCGAGCCTGGGTTACCGGATAGTCGGCATCGACAACGATATGCGCAGATACTTCTTCGGGCCGGAGGCCTCCACGCTGCGCAGCCGGGACGAGTTGCTCCACCAGTTAGACGATTACGATCACAGGGATGTAGACATCCGCGACGAGCGAGGCGTTTGGGAGATCTTTCGCGAGTACGGCCCGGACATCTCGCTCATCATCCACGCCGCCGCCCAGCCCTCGCATGACTGGGCCGCCGGTGAACCCTTCACGGACTTCAGCGTCAACGCGAACGGCACGCTGGTGCTCCTCGAATGTACCCGGGAGTTCTGCCCCGATGCGGTCTTTATCTTTCTTTCGACGAACAAGGTCTACGGGGATACCCCCAACCGTCTCCCCCTGGTCGAACGAGACACCCGCTGGGAGATCGAGCCCGGCCACGCTTATTGCAAGGGCATAGACGAGACGATGTCCATCGATCAGTCCAAGCACTCGCTCTTCGGAGCCTCCAAAGCGGCGGCCGACATGCTGGTTCAGGAGTACGGCCGCTACTTCGCGATAAAGACCGCCTGCTTCCGGGGCGGCTGCCTCACCGGACCGAACCACGCAGGGGCCAGACTACACGGCTTCCTCTCCTACCTGATGAAGTGTACGGTGACGGGAGAGCCCTACACGGTGCTCGGCTACAAGGGCAAGCAGGTAAGGGACAACATCCACAGCCACGACCTCGTGAACGCCTTCTACCATTTCTACCGAAACCCCCGCGCAGGCGAGGTCTACAATATCGGCGGGGGACGGTTCAGCAACTGCTCGATGCTCGAGGCCATAAAGCTCTGCGAGGAGATCGCCGGGAGAAGGCTGGACTGGATCTACTCGGAGTCCAACCGCCAAGGCGACCACATCTGGTGGATCAGCGACGTGAGCAAGTTCAGGTCACACTATCCCG
>JBFLXF010000343.1:0-3576 GCA_040757515.1 Actinomycetota bacterium | reverse complement strand
CTATGTAGAGCGCGTCGTAGGGACACGCCTGGGTACACGCCTTGCAACCTATGCACCTGTCCCAGTTGAAGTCCACTATCCCATCCTCGCGCGTGAAGAGCGCCGTCACCGGGCACGCCTCCACGCACGGGGCATCCTCGCAGTGGTTGCAGCGCATCACGTGGAACGCCCGCTGGGTGTCGGGGAACTCCCCCTTCTCTATGTACTTCACCCAGGTGCGGTTTACCCCTACCGGGACCTCATGCTCCGCCTTGCAGGCAACGGTGCAGGCGTGGCAGCCGATGCACTTGCGGTTGTCTATGATGAACCCGTAGCTGGTCACACAGGGTCTCCTTCCCAGAACCGATCGGAAAGATGCTAACACCACACAGATAGGAATTTAATAAGCAAAGTCCGATCCCATCATTGCCTCACCCTATAACGTGGCTCCTGTTATAGGAACGCTGGAAGCCGGGTCGAGACCCCGCCGGACTCGTCGTAAGTTCCGCGTGTGCGGACCAAACATGAAGAGAGCGCCGATCACCGGCGGCGAGCCGCCCGCCGGCTTTTTGGCTTCCAGGACGCCGCGATGGGCTACTTGCTGAAAGAGAACCTCGACGGGCTCATCGAGTCGAGGCTCCTTCATTTGATTGCCCGGCCCTCTTGACCCCCAACGAGACGGCATGCGTCCTCTTAGTCTTAGCGACCGCCGCGAGACGCAACACCTCTCATCCCCGGTGCCGAACTCTGCGCTCCGTCCCTGGCCGACCGCTCGAAGAGCAACTTGTAGAGGGCCATCCCGGCCAGCATCGCCCCGACGAACGCGAACACCGGCATAAGTCCTGTGGCGAACGCCGGAGCCAAAGCCGCCACGGCGGGACCCGGGCAGAATCCTCCGAGCCCCCAACCGACGCCGAATAACGCCGCACCCCCGAGCAGCCTCCCGTCGAGATCGCTCTTGGTCGGCAACCGGAACCGATCCGCCAGCACCGGCCGCGGACGCTTCAGGACGAGTCGGAAGAAGGGAGTAGTCACCAGCAGGGCACCACCCATGACGAGGGCCAGGGTCGGGTCCCAATCACCGGCAACGTCCAAAAACCCGATGACCTTGGCGGGGTTGATCATCCCCGACACCGCGAGTCCCAGGCCAAAGAGTACTCCGGAGAGTAACGCAACCAATAGCCTCATGTGCTCGATCCCCTAAAATACGTGCCGGTCAACGAACACAGTCGCCACCGCCGCAACCATGAAGACGACGGTGGCGGTTATGGACCGCTTCGAAAGACGGGCTATGCCGCAGACGCCGTGGCCGCTCGTGCAACCGGACCCCAAACGGGTGCCGAAGCCTACCAGCAGGCCCGCGACCATCAGCACCGCCAGGGATGACTCCACTTGCACCAGGTCGGTGGCTCCCGTCACCAACATGTAGACGACGGCTCCCAGAACCAGCCCCACCAGAAACGCCGCCCGCCACGCGCCCTCGTGACCCCTGGGAATCAACATCCCTCCTACTATGCCGCTGATCCCGGTGATGCGCCCGCTGAACAACAACATGAGCACGGACGCCACGCCGATGAGCACGCCACCTAACAAACCGCTGACCGGAGTAAAATTCTCCACGTTGCCTCCCTGGTGTATCGAGTCTCTGCCAACGACGAGAGACAGCGCCCCTCAATAAACGCCGCCACCTATTTCTACAACTAAATCATTATATTGCCTAATATCAATGATACTTGTCAAGCGGCAATCGACGTGAGGCACGATAGTGGGCGTTATAGGTTTCATGCCCCTTGCAGCGGGGTCTTCGATTCTTGCTAGCTTCGTCTCATCGTCGGCGGACACTTTTCCGGCGAGGAGAGCCCGCCTCTTGTCCGTCTTGCTCGACCGGCTAACAGGTGATCAAAGCCCTTCCCGTAACCAGATGTTCTGGAGGAGCGTACAGCTGCTCAACCGGCGCCACGCAAGGCCCGCCAGCGAGCGAACGCCTCTTCGAAACGTTGCTTGAGATCAGGCGAAGGTCCTTCGAGGTCGACCCGGGCGCTCCCCTGCGGAGGTAGACCGTTCGGGAAGCTCATGGAGATGCGGCTGTATACCCCTCCGCCGTGTCCGACGAAACACTCGGGTGCAGGCAGGTGCGTCTCCCGCTCCGCTCCGAGCAGCCTGCTCAGGATGGCGTCCGCCGCCGCGCGGCCCGCCGCGGAAGCGGCGTCGGCCGCGCGGGGCAATGGGGTGGCCGACGCATCACCGACCACGAAGAGCCCCGGCTCGGCGCTCTCGAACTCCGGTGACACCTCAACGAGGGGTCCGGAGCCGGGTAGTCCCGCAAGCAGAGGAGACCGCGTGTGTGGCGGCACCACGAGCGCCAGGTCGATATCCAGGCGCTTTCCGGCCGTACAGCTCACACTCTGTTCGGCAAAGGACGCCGGCGTGAAGCCGGTCAGAAACTCGACGCCGGCAGCCTCTAGCGAGTCACGCAAAAAGCCGGGTATATCGCCCCCGATAGCCTGGAGTGGCTCCTCTTCGGGGGTCGTCAACACGACCTGCACCTCGCGGCCGTGCTCCCTATAGTATGCGGCCAACTGCATCGCCATCGCGTAGGGCGCGGGCGGACAGCGGTAGGGCAACGAAGATATGATCACACCGACGACCCCCTCCTGAAAGCCGCGCACGGCCTCGGATGCCGCAGCGGCACCGCCGGGGTCCCAGAAGGCGTGGACACCGGGCGCAGAGGCGACGCTTCCGGTGTCGACATAAAGCCCGGGCGCGGCTACGACGGCGTCCGCCTCTATCCACCGGCCGCCCGCTCTGACTCCGCCGCCGGATACCTCGTCAACGACATCGGGTACGACTTTCACTGCAGGGAGGGCAATCTTCTGTCGCCAGCGATCCCGGCTCGTCTCGCCAAGGAGAGTGGGGATGGTGCCCGGCAGGTACTCGGCTACGCCGTCGCGCTCCACCATCACTACCTCTACCGCATCGCCCGCATGCTCCCGCACGCGCCGCGCAGCTGCTACCCCCCCAGGCCCCGCTCCGACCACCACTACCCTGTTCGCCACAGCTCTCCTTCCTTTCCGGAACTCAACCCTCTCAAGGTACGCCGATCTCCCCGATAAGAGTAGCCCCTCCGGACACACGACGCGCCGGAGCCATCTCAGGCTGCCCCACAAAGCAGATGAGCATGCGATCAGAGAGGGTACCGAGCGCCAAGTCGAATGTCACCAAGACCTCTAGCAACCGCCCGAGCCCGTCAGAAGATCCATTTATATATCCCGCGCTACGCCCGTCTGCAGTCTGTACGATACCGGGAGCGGTTACCACACACCCAGCAAACGGTCGGTAAACTGCCGACGAGCGCCCGGAAGCCGAATCCCTTGAGCAAGCGGTCCTCGACAAACCCTTCGAAGAATGCGGGAGTGCGCACCGGAGGATTTCTGGCGCAACCGCCTCGGAGTAACCGCCGGTTACTCCGAGGTGTCTATACCGAGTGCGCTGTTGACGGGACAATGTTCGGTCGCCCCGGTCGTAAGGAGGACCACACCCGCTCCAGACAATACGAGTCCTAGCTTGCCTCCCTTCTTGAGACCTGCGACCAAAAGC
>JBFLXF010000342.1:0-3585 GCA_040757515.1 Actinomycetota bacterium | reverse complement strand
ACGAGTGGAATGCGCCGTTTGGTCCCTGGCCGGACGGGCGCGGATGGAAGGATGACCGAAGGGTTCTCCAAGAGGAGAGGCACAGTAGCGAAACGAAACTTGACAAGCTTTTTCATGGAAGGAGGAGTGATGCCGCGCACGCACTACTTCCCGGAAGACCGGGTCCACTACCGGTGGGACAGGAACGAGGAGCCCGTGCTCACGGTTGCGTCGGGCGACACGGTCGTCTACCGCACGCGGGAGGTGACCGACGGTCAGATCACGCCGGACTCGACCGCCGAGGCTATCTCGACCCTGGACTGGGACCGCGTCTACCCGCTCTCCGGCCCCGTCGCCGTCGAGGGCGCCGAGCCCGGCGACACTCTGGAGGTCGAGGTCCTCGATATCCACACCGCCGGCTGGGGCTACACGGCGGTGATCCCCGGCTTCGGCCTCCTCGCCGACGACTTCACCGAGCCGTACCTCAAGATCTTCGACCTCACCAACGGCGACTACACGCTCTTCAAGGACGACATCGCCATCCCTATAGAGCCCTTCTTCGGCACGATGGGCGTCTGCCCCGACACCCCCGAGCCGCTCGGGATAATGCCGCCCGGCCCGTTCGGCGGCAACATGGACATCCGACACCTCACAAAGGGAAGCCGCCTCCTTCTGCCGGTGCAGCTCTCCGGGGCGCTATTCTCCTGCGGCGACGCCCACGCCGCCCAGGGCGACGGCGAGGTCTGCGTAACCGGTATCGAGAGCCCGATGTACGCCGCGCTGCGCTTCGAGCTGCACAAGGGCAGAAGCATCCCCACGCCGCAGTTCGCCATCCCGGGGCCGCTCACACCGCTCGTCGAGGACGCGGGGTGGTACGCCACGACCGGCGTCGGCCCGGACCTCATGGAGGCGGCGCGCGACTCGCTGCGGGCGATGGTCGAGCACATAAGCCAGACCTACAGCATGGAGCCTATTGAGGCCTACGTGCTCGCGAGCCTCGTGGTGGACCTCAAGATCAGCGAGATCGTGGACCAGCCGAACTGGATCGTCTCGTCCTACCTGCCGCTGGCTATCTTCGGCTGACCGGCCACGGCAGGACTGTGCCCGCCCACCGTCTCGTGGTGGGGCGCCCACGCCTCCCACACGGACGCGGCCCAGACGCGCACCCGCTCCATGTGCTCCCCGGCACTACCAGCGTCGAGAACGTCGAGCACCGTCACGCCGCCCAAGGATGCGGGCGGGTCGAGCCAGACGAAGCCCTCCCTGGCGCGCGAGGAGATCTCGAGCATCGCGTCGTTCGCCTCGTCGTGGGGCAGGCCGCGCTCGAGCTGCAGGTGCAGCCTGACGAGGTGGACGCCCACGGAGCCGATCGTCCGCGGTGAGGGCGCCTCGCCCGGGACGAGAGCGCTACAGCCGACGCAGAGACTCGAGCGCGCCGCCACCGTCGAGCCTCTAGCCCGCGAGCTGGCGCGCCAGCTCTTCGGGGTCGGTGGTCGGGGCCTGGCAGGCGTAGCCCTCGCAGACATAGGCGGTAGCCCTGCCGTCGAGAGGCGGCCTGTCGGCGAGCAGCGGGATCAGGCCCGTGGCCTCCTCGTCGTCCGGGGCACGGCCCGCAACTACTTTGTTGGGCAGGTAGAGGCCGTAGACGGTCCTCACGAGCGCCTCCGTGTCCGGGGCGCCCGGCTCCCCCACTATGGCGACCTCCTTCGGGCGCGAGAGGTGGAAGTCCAGGGCGCATAGCAGCCTCCCGAAGCCACCCGGCAGCTTCTCCATGCCGCCGCTCAGGTCCTCGAGCACCGCCTCGGCCCGCGCCCGCCAGTCGTCCCGGTCGAGGAGCAGCGCGAGGCGCAAGAGGACGTCGGTTGCGAGCGAGTTGCCCGAGGGGGCGGCGCTGTCGTAGACGTCGCGCGGGCGGGTGACGAGCCTTTCATGGTCAGAGGGGGTGTCGTAGAAGAGGCCCCGGTCCCCATCCCAGAACAGCTCGTTCATCGCCTCGCAAAGCTCGCTCGCCGCCTCGAGCCAGCGCGTCTCGAAGGTCGCCTCGTAGAGGGCGAGCAAACCGTCGGCAACCGCCGCATAGTCCTCCAGGTAGCCGCCGACGCGGGCCCGGCCGTCTTTGTACGAACGCCTGAGCCGCCCGCCGGAGCGCATCTTCTCCAAGAGGAAGGCGGCGTTGCGCTCCGCGGCCTCGCGGTAGTCCGCGCGATCCAGGACCCGGGAGGCGAAGGCGAGGGAGCGGAGCATCAGACCGTTCCAGGAGGCCAGGATCTTGTCGTCCCGACCGGGCCGCACGCGCCTTTCGCGGCTCTCGAAGAGCCTGCGCCGCATGCCCTCGATCCGCTCGTGCAGCTCCTCCGGCGAGAGGCCGAACTCGGCGGCGACGATCTCCGGGTCGCGCTGGACGTGCAGGATGTTCTTGCCCTCGAAGTTACCGCGCTCGGTGATGTCCCAGTAGCGCATCGCGAGCTCTGCGTCCTCGGCGCCGAGGACTTCTCGCACCTCCTCAGGCGTCCAAACGTAGAACTTGCCCTCCTCGCCCTCGGAGTCGGCATCCTCGGCGGAGTAGAAGCCACCCTCGCGACTCGTCATGTCGCGCAGGACGTAGCCTATGGTCTCCTCGGCGATGCGCCGATAGAAAGTGTCGCCGGTCGCCTGGTAGGCCTCCAGATAGAGCCTGGAGAGGAGGGCGTTGTCGTAGAGCATCTTCTCGAAGTGCGGGACGAGCCAGAAGGCGTCCACCGAGTAGCGGGCGAAGCCGCCGCCGAGCTGGTCGTAGATGCCACCGCGGGCCATCGCGCGCAGGGTAAGCTCGACGCCGGAGAGAGCGTCCCTATCCCCGGTGCGGTGGTGGCGGCGGAGCAGAACCTCCAGGTTCATCGCCTGCGGGAACTTTGGAGCGGTGCCGAACCCGCCGAAGCGGCGGTCGAGCTCTCCGAGGAGGGCCCGGGAGGCGCTGTCGAAGAGCTCCGCCCCGACCTGCGCCTGCGGGATGGAGGCGCTCGTGGCGGCCCGCAGGTAGTCGCGGACGCTCCCGGCGCTCTTCATGACCTCCTCGCGGCGGTTCTCGTAGGCGTCGGCGATGGTCGTGAGGACCTGCTTGAAAGACGGCATGCCTCCCCGGGGGACGGGTGGGTAGTAGGTGCCGCCGTAGAAGGGGGAGCCGTCGGGGGTGAGAAAGACCGTCATCGGCCAGCCGCCCTGGCGGGTGAGAGCCTGGACGGCCTGCATGTAGATCGAGTCTATATCCGGCCGCTCCTCGCGGTCCACCTTTATGTTGACGAAGTGCTCGTTCATGAGGCGCGCGGTCTCTTCGTCTTCGAAGGATTCGCGCTCCATCACGTGACACCAGTGGCAGGCCGAGTAGCCGACGCTGAGCAGGATCGGCTTGTCCTCCTCCCGCGCCTTCCTGAGCGCCTCCTCGCCCCACGGGTACCAGTCCACGGGGTTGTCCTTGTGCTGCAAAAGATACGGGCTAGTCTCGTTCGCCAGACGGTTCGCCACGATCCTCCAACCTCCCGCGCCGGGAAAGGCGCCATCGAGACCCTACGCCAAAAGTACCACAGGCGCCGGGGTCCAGACACGCTCCGCAGACGCCGGGGCCGCTCT
>JBFLXF010000341.1:0-3615 GCA_040757515.1 Actinomycetota bacterium | reverse complement strand
GCTGGCGGTCTCCGCCTTCTGCGTCGGGGTGTTCTTTGCGGGTGCGGGGCGGTGGTTTCTGCTGCTGTTTCTGATAGCTCTTCTGGAGACGCCGGCGGCGGTGGCGGGGCTGTATGGGATTTTCGGCGCGGGGCCGGAGACCGGCGGTCTTGTGTCCTTGTTGCTGGGGGAGCCCGGAGCTGCGGCGAGGGTGCGGCCCGGGCTTCTGGACGGCGTGCTCTGGATACTGGCCGGGTATGCGCTCATGGAGAGCGGCTTCGAGCCCGACCGGTGGGGGCTGGAGCCCCGGAGATTTCACGGTCGGCGCAGGCGGAGCCTGCACCGTTAGGGGCGATCAATCGGGTCTTATCTCGGCGCGGCCGTCGCGCTCGGGCGTCTTTGCGGGACGGTAAGAGAAGGCGCGATGGCCGGTGATGGCCTGGCCCACTATTAGGGCGTTGATGTCGTTGGTGCCTTCGTAGGTGTAGGCGCCTTCTATGTCCGCCATGTGTTCCATCACCCGGTAGTCCAGCAGGATGCCGTTGCCGCCCAGAACGTCGCGAGCCAGGGCGGCTATTCGGCGAGCCTTGGCGAGACTGTTCATCTTGAACATCGAGACCGTAGGGGCATCTAAGGCGCCCCCGTCCTTCAGGCGGCCGACGTGGATGGCGAACAGCCGGCCGAGCGTGATCTCGGTTGCCATCTCCACGAGCCTCTGCTGCACTAACTGGAAGGCAGCTATCGGGGAGCCGAACTGCTCACGTTCCTTGGCGTAGGCGAGCGCCGTCTCGTAGCAGTCGGTCGCCTGCCCGAGTCCGTCCCAGCCGACCCCGTATCGGGAGTGGGCGAGTACCTGCAGAGTCGAGCCCAGGCCCGTGGCACCCGGCAGCCGGTTCTCCGTTGGGATGTGGCAGTCGTTCAGGCGGATGTGCGCCTGCCAGACGGCGCGTTGGGAGCCCTTGCGCTGCAGGACCTCCGCGGAGTAGCCCGGGGTGTCGCTCTCGATCAGGAAGCCGCTTATCTTGCCGTCCTCGGTTTTGGCCCAGATTACGGCCACGTCCGAAAACGAGGCGTTCCCGATCCACTTCTTCTCTCCGTTGAGCACGTAGCCGCCGGCTCTCTCGACTGCCGTGGTCCGCATGGAGCCGGGGTCGGAGCCCGCCTCCGGCTCGGTGAGTCCGAAGCAGCCTATCTTCTCGCAGCGCGCCATCCGGGGGAGCCACCGTTGCTTCTGCTCCTCGCTTCCCAGTTCGTGGATGGCGGCCATCGCGAGCCCGCTCTGGACGTGCAGGAAGGTCGCCAGCGACCCGGAGCCGCGGGCTATCTCGGCGAGCGCGAGCCCGTAGGCGACGTTGTTCCAGCCGGCGCAACCGTACTCGGGGTCGTAGACCGCCCCGACAACGCCGGTCTCGGCCAGGAGCTCCAGAAGACCGAACGGGAACTCGGCCCGGTCCCAGTAGTCTGCGGCGACCGGGATCACGCGCTCGTCCACAAAGGCGCGCACGCGCGCCCGCGTGTCCTTCTCCTCCTCCGAGAGCAGCCTGTCGATGTTCGCGAAGTCGGCGGGCTGCGTCTTTCGCTGCGTCTCTTCGGGTGTAAGGGTCATCTGCGCTCCTCCTGAGACCGATTTTCCGTGCGCCGCGTGCCCGGCAGAATAGGCTGCGGCGACGCGAGGGTCAATCCGGGGTGAACCGGATCACCTCTCCGGGTGGGTGCCCGTCGCGTCCCGGTTACAATCTCCGCCTCCCCGGATCACCATGCAGAGAGCGAGGTGAGAGACGTGTCCGTGGCGATGATCGGTGAGACCATCATAGATTACGACGCGTGCGGCGAGGGACCGCCGCTCGTTCTGATCGGAGGGTTGGGTTTCGGACGCTGGGCGTGGTTCAGGCAGGTGCCCGCCTTCTCGCGGCACTTCCGCACGATCACCTTCGACGTCCGCGGGGAACGGACCCTGGACGGCGGCGTCGCCGATCTCGCCGGCGAGGTGGTGGGTCTGCTGGAGCACCTGAAGGTCCGCAGGGCCCACATACTCGGCACCTCCCTCGGCGGTTTCGTCGCCCAGCACCTTGCGTTGGAGCGACCCGAGATGGTGGACCGTCTGGTGCTTATCGGGACGAGTTACGGACGAGGCGGGCCGCAGACGATGTCGGCCGGGGCGCTCGCGGATATGTTTGGTTGGGGCTCCCTGACCGCGGAGGGTGCGACGAGACGAGGACTGGAGACGGCGACCTCGGAGAGCTACCGCGAGAAGAACCCGGAGGAGTTCGAGCGGCTCGTGCGGTGGCGCATGGCCGACGCACCGTCGTCTGCGAGCTACCGGGAACAGGCGCGGGCCGGGGCCGGCTTCGACATCTCCGGAGAAGTGTGGCGCATAGGGGCGTCCGCGCTCGTGCTCCACGGTGCGGAGGACCGCTACGTGCCCCTCGCCAACGCCGTCGCACTCGCCGAAGCCCTCCCTGACGCCCGGTTGAGGGTGCTGGATCGGGCCGGGCACCTGGTCTTCATCGAGCGCTACGCCGACGTCAACCGCGAGGTCGTGACCTTCCTCAAGCGCGGCGACCGGCGCAGGGAGCGGAAAGGGCGGCGCGAAGAGACGCGAGGCGGCGCCGCCGCCGGCAGGATACGAGGAGTTCTGCGCGAGGGGTGGCGTGGAGTGGAGAGGCTCTGGACCGGACCCTCGTAAGAGAAGCTTTCAGAAGCCTCTCAGATGGGTAAACTGTCGCTTGGATAACGAGCGGTACAGGGAAAGGAGAGCCCCATGAGCGAGAGAGCGGGCAACGGCGGACGCGAGGAGGCCGGCGCACAGTACATGGCGCCATTCGAGGTGTGGGCTCGCTGGATGCGGGAGAATATGGGGAGCGTCACGACGACCCCCGGCGCGAGCGTGCCGTGGCTCCTCTCGCCCGGAGTATCCACGGGCGAGGAGGCGCAGGCCGTCCCCGAGGGCGGCTTCCGCAACGACCCGCTGCTCTCGGCGGTCGAGAAGCTCTGGGACGCCAACCCGCTGCACAACGTGCTCCCGATCAACTGGGCCGAGGTCATCCGCGCCCTACAGACCCTCTGGATGCGGGAGATGCAGGATCCGGCCCGCGCCATGCAGCGGGCCACCGAGTTCAACCAGCGGCTCTTCGAGACCACGATGGAGGTCTGGAGCGACGCCGCCGCGAGCTTCTGGGGTCTCCCGCGGCAGAAAAAGGAGGAGAAGGGCAGACCCGACAAGCGCTTCTCCGACGCCGCATGGGAGGGGAACCCGTTCTACGCTACCCTCAAGGAGTCGTACCTGCTTGCCGCCGACTATCTGATGCGCGAGGCTGAAGAGACCGACGGACGCGAGGACGACGAGGAGCAGAAGCGCCTCAAGTTTCACCTCAAGCAGTTTGTGGACGCGATGGCCCCGGTCAACTTCCTGCTGACCAACCCGGCGGCCATGCGGCGCATACTGGAGACCGGCGGCGCGAGCATCGCCGAGGGCGCGCGCAACCTGCTCGCCGACCTCGAAGAGGGGCGGCTCAGCATGACCGACCTGAACGCCTTCGAGATCGGCAAGAACATCGCCGTAACGCCCGGCAAAGTCATCTACAGAAACGAGCTCATAGAGCTGATCCAGTACGAGCCGCGCACTCCGAAGGTCTA
>JBFLXF010000340.1:0-3635 GCA_040757515.1 Actinomycetota bacterium | reverse complement strand
GCTATCGGCGGCTCCCGGCGCCGGGAGCCGGTTACTCGGGGTTCGTACCCGAAAGAGATCTGCGTAACCCTCCGCGAGTCAAAGGGCTAATCGGCGCGGGGCTCGATAGCGGGGAGACTGCGGTCGTACTGGGGTATGCCGGGTATCAGCCCCTGGCTTGCGGCCAGCCCGAAGAAGAGGGCGGCGATGCAGAGAATCACGGCCACCGTTCCGAGACGGCGAGAGCCGAGGAAGTACCCGAGGATGCCCAGAACGATCCCGACCACTCCGGCTGAGATGTTCGCCCCCGCCCGCAGAAAGGCGGAGACTATGCCGCCTGCAGCGAAGAGAATCGCTATGACGGAGACTATGTTGCCCCAGAAGCGCCGGGTGGAACTCCGGACCTCTCTGCCCTCGCTCACCACCGCCTGCCTTGTCCGCGCGTGGTTCGCTCGATCCTGCTCATCTGTATAATCCTCCTTTTGTGAGGTTCGAACGGCTGCTTCCCGGCACCAACGAGGTCTTCTTACCCGATGGGCGACCGCGCGAAATCTACAAACCGGTCCTATCGGAGCTGGAGCGTACAGGTCCCGAGAGGTGGCGGGAGAGGCTGCGGCGGGCGCACGGGCTGCTGCTCGAGGAGCAGCACTCCTTCGGCATCCTGGAAGGCGACAAGACCCACCCGACGGACTGGCTGCCGCGCATCGTCCCCGCCTCCGACTGGGAGCGTCTCGAGAGTGGCCTCTCCCAGCGCCTGCGCGCCATAAATGAGTTCCTGCGGCGCCTGCAGGCCGGCAAAGAGGAGGTCGTCCCGAAGGAGCTGCTCGAGTCGAGCGTCCTCTACGACACCGGTTGGGAGAACCGCTTCGGGCCGGTGCCGGTGCGCCAGATCGCCTTCGATGTCGTCGCCGTCGAGAGCGATAGGCCGGGGCAGACCGGCGGCTGGGAGTACCTCATCCTCGAAGAGAACGCCAAGATGCCCGTCGGGCTCGCCCCCATGACCCGCCGACGCAGGATGACGGGTGAGGTCTTCTTCCCCGAGTCGTACGCAAAGCTCCCGGTGCACCCGCTCGACGGCTGGCTCAGGCGCCTCGGAGAGGCCCTGCGCGCCGCGAGCCCGAAAGGAGAGGACGCCACGCTCGCCGTGGTGTCCGGTGGCCCGAAAGACCAGTTCTACCTCGACCACCACATCTACGCCAGCGAGATGGACGCGATCCTCGCCGAGACGAAGGATCTCGCCGTGGACGCCGGAGGGTACCTCGTGCACGGGCCGAGCGGGCGGCGGGTAGACGTGGTCTACGAACGCGTGGACGAAGACCGGCTCTACACGGAGGTGCCGGGCTTGCTCGAGTGCCACCTCGCGGGCAAGACGCACGTCCTCTTCGCCCCCAACACCGAGATCATAGACGACAAGGGCGTCGGCGTCTTCGTCCCCGAGATGATCCGTCGCTACCTCGGCGAGGAGCCCCTCATCGAGAACGCCCGCACCTGGTCGCTGGCCGTCGAGGAGGACCGCCGCTACGTCATGGAGCGCTTCGGAGAGATGGTCGTGAAGAGCCGGGGCGGCTACGGCGGCAAGGAGGTCATGATCGGGCCGGAGGAGCCGAAGGAGTCCATCGAGCGCTTCCGCAGGATGGTCGAGGCGAACCCCGTCGAATACGTCGCACAGGAGACGATAGACTTCTCTACCCACGTCCTCTGCGAGGCGGAAGGGGATGGGTTCGTCTTGCGCGACTCTTACGCGGACTACCGCATGATCGTCCTCGCCCCTGACCCCAGGGACCCGGACGTGGTCGAGGTGGTGCCCGGCTCGCTGAGCCGGGTCGCCGCCCCGGGCAGGCACGTCGTGAATATCTCCAGCGGGGGCAAGATGAAGGACACCTGGGTGCTCGGGCGGTGAACTACGGCGACCTCATAAAGGACGCATTCCGGACGACCGTGCGTAACCGCTATCTCTGGTTCTTCGGGTTCTTTGCCGGGGGCGGGACGGGAGGCTGCGGCCTCAACGCGCCCTCCGGCGGGGGCTTCGACGACGGCGACTTCGAGCGCTCTGGGGCGGGCTTCCCGGCGCTCGCCCAGATCGGCCCGGAGGGTACGGCGCTTATCGTGGCGCTGGTCACGCTCGCAGTCATGATCCTGGTCGCGTTCGTGATCCTGCATCTGGTCTCGCAGGGCGGGCTGGCGAGGAGCGTGGCCGCGATAGACCGTGGCGAGGGGAGCCGCTTCTCCGAGACCTGGCAGGCGGGTCTCTCACGGTTCTGGCGGGTTCTCGGCTACTACGTGGTCTTCTTCCTTATAGCCCTCGGTCTGCTCGCGGTCATCGGGCTCCTGCTCGTCCTGCCCGTCGCAGGCGTCTTCGCCGGTACGGAGTCGGTCGCGGCGCGGGTGCTGGTTGTCGTCTTCGCCGCGCTGGCGGGCATAACCCTCCTGATAGGAGTCTTCATACCACTGACGATCATCGGGCAGTTCGCGCTGCGAGAGATCGCGATCCGGGACTCCGGCGTCCTGGCCTCCGTGGCGGGCGGCTACGGTGTCTTCCGGAGCAACGCAGGCAGGAGCTTTCTGGTGTGGCTGATCCAGCTAGGGCTCATGCTGGGGATCGGGATCGCACTCCTTATCGCTACCCTGCTCGTCGGGTTACTCCTCTTTCTCCCAACCATCGTCCTCGTCGCCTACGAGTACACGACCGCCGCCATCGTCGCCGGCCTCATCGCAGTCCTCGTCCTGCTGCCCCTCCTCATCCTGGCCTCCGCCATCGCAGGTACCTTCAACCATGCCTACTGGACCATCGCCTACCTTCGCCTCACCATCCCTCCCGAGACAGCCAGCCTCTAGAGAGCGACCCTCTATACCCCCTCCATCTCCCCACCCATTCAGACATTACCGGCTTGTCTCACGCTAATTCTCGTGTGATACTGTGAAGTACACCATGTTACAAGCAGTCTCGTTAGTAACAGATCGGTGTAGCAATCTCTCGGCCGCCTGTTACGAGCTCGAGAGTGGTTGAGGATCGCCGGCGGCTGTGGGTTGGAGGGCTGATCTCTGTTTGGTTCCGTACAGGAGAGACGAGCGATGGAGAGATGGGGGATCGTCTGGGCCGGCGTGGTGCTGGTTCTGGTTGCGCTCGCTTACGCGGTGCCGTACACGCTGCTTTCGGGGGTAGACGCGTGGTACGGGAGCTTCCTTTTCTGGACGGCGTTCGGGCTGGCTACCGTGGCGGCGATCTGGGCGATGACGAGGCGTTGGAGGGACTGAGATGAGCGTTGGGCTCGTTTGGGCGGCGGTGATCGTCTATGTTCTGGTCGCCACCGGTGTGGCGTTTCTGGCCAGGGGTAGAGGGAAGAACCTTGGCGGCATGGCGCACTACTTCATCTGGAACCGTTCGATGGGTGGGGTACTGGCGGCGCTCAGTTACGCGGCGACCACCTACAGCGCTTTCATGCTGGTGGGGCTGGCGGGTCTCACGTACGCTGGCGGGGTAGGTGCTTTGGGGTTCGAGATGGTGTACTTCTCCGGGCTGGTCCTGGTCGCCTTCTTCGGGCCGCGCTTCCTTCTGGCGGGCAAGAAGTATGGCTACGTAACGCCCTCTGAGATGCTCGGCGACAGGTACGGGAGCCGGACGGTGGCGGTCGCGGTGGCGCTGGCGAGTTGCGTGT
>JBFLXF010000339.1:3113-3658 GCA_040757515.1 Actinomycetota bacterium | reverse complement strand
TTCCGGCGCGGCACGTTCGGGGGCCACCGGCAGTTTGCACGCCTGGGGGCTCTCCATGTCGCCGAGTCCTCGAGCCGGGTCCTCATCGCCGTTGCGCTTCTGGCCGCAGGCGCGGGGATGGTCGGGCCCGCAGCCGCCGTGGTCGTCGCCCCGCTCGTAGGGGTGCTGGCGGTCCGGCCCATTCCCGCAGAGCCGCCGGAGAAGGAGGGCGCTCCTTTCTCCGCCATCGGCGCGTTCCGGTTCGCCGGGCCGGTGCTCGCCTGCGTGGCCTTCGCTCAGGCGCTGATGAACGGTGGCCCGATCCTGCTGAGGCTCATGGGCGGCACGAGCGCGGAGATAGCGCTTCTGGTAGCGGCCCTGATCCTGGCCCGCACCCCTCAGTACGTGCTGAGCCCGGTGGTCGCGAGCCTACTGCCCCATGCGAGCCGCTCTCTCGCCACCGGGGGCGTCGCGGGCTTCGATCGCTTCATCGCGAGGGCGTCCGCGGCCGTGGGCGCGATCGGGGTCGCGATGGTGGCGGGCACGTGGCTTTTCGGCGTGTGGGC
>JBFLXF010000339.1:0-3103 GCA_040757515.1 Actinomycetota bacterium | reverse complement strand
TGAAGCTTGTCTACAGCGAGAGCTTCACCGCAGACAGGAGACTGCTGGCGACGTTCGCCGCCCTGGCGGCCTTCTACCTGCTCTCGGAGACGCTCAACCAGGCGCTCTTCGCCCTCGGACGAGCGCGGCTGGCGGCCCTCGGATGGCTCTGCGGCCTGCTCTGCGCGGCGGTCTGCCTGCTCGCGTTGCCGCTCGGATCGGTGGAGCGGGTCGCCGTCTCCCTCGCCCTCGGGACGCTCGCCGCCGCGCTCGCGCAGGCTATCTTCTACCTCGGCGCCCGGAGCCGGGCGGCAGGGCTCTAGCGGCTTCCCTCCTCTTTGAGGAACCACTCCACCGTCCGCCGCAGGCCCTCGTCAAGGCCGGTCTCCGTCTTCCAGCCGAGCATCCGGCGCGCCTTCGAGGTGTCGGCGTAGTTGCGGCGGACCTCCCCGCGGCGGGCCTCCGCGTGGCGGACGTGGACGCCCTCGATGCCCGCGGCCGCGAGGACGGGGAGCAGGCGCTCGACAAGCTCGAGCACGGTCGTCTCGGCGCTCGTGGCGATCTGGAAGACCTCGCCGCCCACGCCCTCGACGGTGGCCGAGAGCCTTATGGCGCGTACCAGGTCGCCTACGTAGATAAAGTCGCGGGTCTGGGTGCCGTCGCCGTAGATCTCCAGCGTCTCGCCGTTCATCGCGCGCTTTATGAAGCGGGCGACGACGCTGTTCTTGTGCCCGGAGAGCGGGCCGTAGACGTTGCCGAAGCGCAGGGCGACCGTCTCGACGCCGAAGGTGCGGAAGTACGCCGAGCAGTAGCCCTCCCCGGCGAGCTTGCTCGCCCCGTAGGGCGAGACGGGGTGCGGGACCAGCTCCTCGTGTATCGGGGGCTCGGCGTCCCCGATGACCGTGCCGCCGCTGGAGGCAAAGACGAAGCGCTTCGTGCCCGCGTGCCGGGCCGCCTCCAGGTAGTTGAGGGTTCCGAGGACATTAGAGGTACAGTCCGAGCGCGGGTCCTCTATGGAGGGCATCACCCCGGTGTTCGCGGCGAGGTGCACGATCACGTCGGCGCCCTCCGCCGCCCGCAGCGCGAGGGCCTCGTCGCGGATGTCGCCGATCACGAGCTCGACCCCGCCCTCGATGGGGCCGGGCTCCGAGGGAGATGCCTCCGCGAAGCCGCAGACGCGCCCGAGGTCCTCCCGCGTGCCGACCGACAGGTTGTCCACGACCCTGACGGCGTGGCCCCCTTCCTTGAGCAGCGACCCGATGAGCGCCGTCCCCAGAAACCCGCAACCGCCCGTGATAAGCCAGTTCACCAGCGCAGAACCTCGTCTCTTCGAGTGGGATACCGCCGTCCGGGGAAATATATCCTCCCGGCGCGAGAAGAACACCCACGCACTCTAACAGAAGCTTTACGGCGCGTTAAGATTCACCTTACCGTCTGTGCCGGACGGTTCCGTACAATGTGGCGCGGCAGGGTCCGCAGTGAGTCTCAGGGGGCGTTGATCTTCGAGACCGGGACAAGAGAAGACACTTTCGAGTTCTCCGCCGGGAGGGAAAGGTGAGCCCGCCCGGCGGGATCACGCGTCGCCGGTTCCTCAAGGTTGCCGGGGCGGGGACGGCCGGGACGGTCCTGCTCGGCAGCACCCTGGTCGGTCCGGAGTACGCAAGCTATCTTCCGAGCGGAGGATCCAGGATGAACGTGGTCGTGGTGCTGGTGGACAGCCTGAGGAGGGATCACGTCGGCGCCTACGGAAACGACCGAATCAGAACGCCGAACCTCGACGCGCTCGCCAAAGAGAGCCTTCTCTTCACCCGGGCCTACCCGGAGTCCGTGCCCTCCATCCCGGCGCGGCGGGGGATCCACACCGGTATCCGGTCGTTCCCCTTCAGGGACTGGCAGAAGTGGAGCGAGCAGGACGTCGGGCTCTGGGGCTGGCAGCCGATCCCGCGCGACCAGACCACGCTGGCGGAGATGCTCGCCGAAGAGGGCTACTACAACCTCTTCGTCACCGATACCCTGCACCAGTTCAGGCCCTTCTATGACTTCCACAGGGGCTTCCACGCCTTTCACTTCGTGCGCGGCCAGGAGCGGGACCTCTTCCGTCCCCGCTCGCGTGAGGCCGAGAAGAGGCTGGAGGGAGTCCTGATCGGGGGGCCCAAGGCCACGCATGCCAGGGATATCATGCACCAGTACTTCTCGAATACGGCCGGCCGCGAGCGCGAGGAGGACTGGTTCACCCCGCAGGTCTTCGGCAAGGCGATGGAGTTCCTGGAGTCCGCCCGCGAGAACCAGCCGTTCTTCCTCGTCGTGGACAACTACGACCCTCACGAGCCCTGGGACCCGCCCGAGAGGTACTTGAGGATCTACGGCGAAGGCTACGGCGACTACGGCGGTCCGGAGCCCATGATCCCCAGCAGCGGTTCCTCTGACTGGCTGGAGCCGGAGCAGCTGGAGCGTATGCGGGCGCTCTACTCCGGCGAGGTGACGATGATGGACCGCTGGCTCGGGAACTTTCTCGATAGGCTGGACTCTTTGGGCCTCACGGAGAGCACGCTGCTCATCTTCCTCTCCGACCACGGCCACGCCTTCGGGGAGCACGGCTACGCGGGCAAGGTCGCCGGAGCTCTCTACCCGGAACTCATAGATATCCCGTTTATGATCCGCCACCCCGGAGGCAGGGGAGCCGGCCGGAGGAGCGACTACTTCGCCTCGACCCACGATATAGCGCCCACGGTCCTGGGTATGCTCGGCGTCGAGCCGCCGGGACCGGTGGACGGGCAGGACCTCTCCGTGATCTTCGAGGGTAAAGACCCCGAGCGGGAGCGTCCGCACTTCACTTTGGCCTATCACGACCACGTCTGGGCGCGCGACGAGGACTACGCGATGTTCAGCGGCCACGGCGCAGACGACGCCCACCTCTTTGACCTGCGTTCCGATCCCGGGATGGACAGAAACCTGGCCGGCGGGCGCCCGGATCTGGTGAAGCGGATGTACGAGGGGTACGTCCTCCGGGACGCTGGCGGGCCGTTGCCGAGCTACTGATGGGTGGGCTCTACGGAAGGCTCTTCTCTCCTTATGCGCTCGTCGCCGTGGCGGGTGCGGCGTCGCTGGTGGCTGTCGGGCCCCT
>JBFLXF010000338.1:0-3664 GCA_040757515.1 Actinomycetota bacterium | reverse complement strand
ACGAAACGAGCAAGGGAGAGTACGCGCCGGAGTGGGTGGCCTGCGCCTCACACGACTACTCCGGCGACGATCTCCGGCGCCGCTGGGACGACCCGGAGCTGGAGAGGCTCGGGGAGCATCCCGTGATCTACGCGGGCGCGGGCTCCCACGCGAGCTACTACGCCCCCGGCGAGTACCTGGCGGAGATCGAGCTGCGCTTTCTCTCTCCCGCCCTGCGCGCGGCCCGGGATCTGCAGAGGCTCTGGCACGAGGCCCTGAAGCAGTACCGCAACGAGGACGGCGGCCGGAACAGACGCGGCGGTACGCACGTCTTCCGGGTGCCCTTCGTGGACTACGCGCGCGGGGACGGGCACTCCATCGGGCCCGGCGGAGAGAAGGGCTGGGATGAGGTCCACCTTCTGGACCCGCCCCCGGAATGGGCCGCCAACTACCGGGGACTCTGGGGCCTCTACGCGCGCGACCCCATCTCGGGCGAGAACGCCCCCGCCGGACCCATCTACGAACGGGACGGGACGGTCAGGCGCTCCTGGTATGACCCCGTGGGCTGGGCCGGGCTGGACAAGGTGCCCCCTCCGAACAAGGAGCTGGCGCTCGTAGTCGGGCGCCGCAGGGAGCTGGAGGCCCGCTGCGCCGGGCTCTCCCGGAGAGCCGAAGAGGAGAGCAGACGGCTCGCCGAGCTCGGCTCCGAACTCGAGGCGATGCGCGGCAACCCGCACCTCGCGAAGCGCTACGAGGAGCACGAGAAGGAGATCTCCGCCGTCTCCAGGGAATTAAACGAGACGCGCGCCCGGATCGCCTCCGACCGGCTGCTCATCGAGGCCCTGGGACGGCGCGAGGAGCGGCTGCGGGCGGGCGACCGCGGCTCGCCCCGGGCGCACATCCGGCGGGCGCACCAGCCAGCCTCGGACACGGAGCTGCGCTTCGACCGGCTCGCCGAGACGTGGGCAGCGGTGAGCATAGGGCTCGTTATGGTGGGGTTGGTCGCCCTGATCCTCTTCGCCCGCGAGTACCTGACGCTCGGGCTTATAGCCCTGATCTCTCTGCTCGTCTTCGTGGAGTCCGGCTTCCGGCGCCGCCTGGCGCAGCTCACGACGCGCGTGACGGTCGGACTGGCGGTGATCTCGGCGCTCGTGCTGCTCTACGAGTTCTTCTGGCCCGTCGTGATCCTGGCGGTGCTCACAGCGGGCACCTACATAGTCTGGGAGAACCTCAGGGAGCTGTGGACCTGATCTCCTTCACGCCTCCAGGTCGGCGCTGAGGTAGACGGGGCCGGTCATCTCCTCCGTGTCGGGGGGCTCTGCGGTAACCCGCAAACCTGCTACCTTCTCGACCGAGGGCGGCAGCTCGCCGGTCATGCGCCCGTCGCCGCTCTCGTCGAGCTCCATGGTCCCCAAAGAGACGCTCTCTCCTCCCCTCCCGACGAGCCAGGCCCGGTAGGAGTGTCCCTGCGGCGGAGCGGGGAGGTTGTACACGTCGAGCGCGAGGCGCCTGTCCTGCGGGTCCACGACCGCGGTCCCGCGCGCATCAGGCGCCTGGTCGGTGCCTTCGACGGCCGCCACGATCAGGGCGGGCCGCTCCTCCCGCTTTGCATCCTGCAGTTCGGCCCGTAGCTGGCGGTTCTCTAGCCAGAGGTCCAGGTAGGCCCACCCGAAGAGGGCGACGGCGAGAACCGCGGCCGCCGCAAGCCACGCCGCGGTCGCCCGACGCCAGCGGGCGGGTCCGCGCTCGCCACGCGAGGGAGCCTCAGCCGGACGCTCTTCGGTGGGGGCCACCTCTCCGAGCGCCCTCTCGAGGGTGCGGCGTTTGAGGGAGGAGGGCGGCGCGGCGGGAGCGACGCCGAAAGGCACGAGGTCGAGGACGCGGGCAGTCTCCTCAAGGGCCTCCCGGCAACCGGCGCATCCACGCAGGTGGCGCCGGACCACCTCGGCCTCCTCCGCAGAGAGGTGGCCGAGGTGGTAATCGAGCAGCAGGTCCCTCACCCGATCCTCAGACTCCATCAAGATCTACCCGACCTCTCATCAGGGGCGTCAGCGTCTCCTTCAGCTTCTTCAGCGCCAGGCGAGTGCGCGTCTTCACCGTACCGAGCGGGATGCCGGTGCGCTCGGAGATCTCCCGCTGCGTCAGGCCCTGCAGGTAGGCGAGCTCCAGCACCTCGCGCTGCTCGTCGGGGAGCCTCTGGAGCGCTCCACCGACCACGAACCGCAGCTCCGAGACGCGCGCGGCGTCCTCTTCGATCTCGGCCGGCCCCGGAGCCGGGTCCGGGGTCTCCCGCGGGCCGCTCCCGAAGGTAGCCCGGTCCCGCCCGGGCGTCCTGCGGCGCCGCAGCTCGTCTATGGCGCGGTTGCGTGCGATACCGAGCATCCACGAGTAGGGCCTGCCGGCCTTCGCCCGGTAGGTTCCGGCCCGCCGCCAGACGGAGACGAAAGTGTCCTGCACGACCTCTTCGGCGGCGCCCCGGTCTCCGAGAATGCGCAGCGCCAGCGAGTAGGCGACGCCGGAGTAGCGGTCGTAGAGGGCCTCCAGAGCCTCCGACTGCCCGTCGGCTATCATCGCGATAAGTTCTTCGTCGCTCGCGCGAACGTACTCCAAGGGCGCTCCGTCTCCCTGACTGACAGATCAGATTCTATAGCCCCGGAACGCCCGCAGCACGCGATGAATCCGCGGCCGCCGGCCATCCCGTAGTTGGGAGCGTAAGCAACCGGAGAGACAGGAGACCCCATTGAGCAGAGTATCCAGGCTGGCGGCGATCCTCGCCGCGGCCCTCGTCGCGCTGGCGCTCGCGGTGCCGGCCCTCGCCCAGGACGGTCAGGCGCAGGTGCGGGTGGCGCACCTCTCGCCCGACGCGCCGAGCGTGGACGTCTACGTCAACGGCACGCCCGTCCCTGAGCTGCAGAATGTGCCCTTCGGCACCGTCTCCCCCTACCTGACGCTTCCGGCGGGCTCACAGCAGGTGACGGTCTATCCCGCGGGCGACACCTCGCAGCCGGTCATAGACGCGAGCGTAGATCTCGCGGGCGGCAGCGCCTACACTATCGGCGCCGTCGGTCTGGTAAGCGACGGCTCGCTTACCGCTCAGGTCTACGAGGACGACCTCTCGGCGCCCTCCGAGGGCAACGCCAAGGTGCGCGCCGTGCATGCCGTCCCGGACGCCGGAGCCGTAGACGTCGTCCCGGCGGGCGGCGAGGCGCTCATCACGGGCCTCGAGTTTCCAAACGCCTCGGACTACGCCGAGGTTCCCGCCGGCACCTACACGCTCAATGTAAACGCCGCAGGCACCGATCAGACGCTCATCACCGCCGACGCGACCGTCGAGGCGGGCACGAACTACAGCGTATTCGCCATCGGCTCCGCCGAGGCCGGCAACCTGAGCCTGCTGCCGGTCGTGGACAGCGCGATGACGATGCCGGATACGGGCGGCTCCGTCCTGCCCGGACGGCTCGCCGCCATCTCCGCCGCCCTCGCCCTCGGTGTCGCCGCCGCGGGCCTCTACGCCCTCAGGCGCCGCACCACCGCCTGAGGACCGACAGAAGAGGGAGCGGGCATCCGGCCCGCTCCCTCTAGCTCTCCCCGGCGTCGCCGGAGGCGGTCTCCTCGCCGCCGCTCTCCTCGAGGGTCACGGCCGGGGTACCGAGGGTAGCGCCCTGGCTCTCGATAAAGCGGCGCT
>JBFLXF010000337.1:1884-3665 GCA_040757515.1 Actinomycetota bacterium | reverse complement strand
CCGCCCGTGGATCCTCCACGGTACGGTCGAACGTCACGACGGGGATGCCGAGGTCGAGGAGCCGCGAGATCTCCGCCCCACGCGGATCGGAGGGCGAGAGGATCACGCCCAACACCCGCTCGTCGGCGAGTACCTCCAGGTACGAGCGCTGCTTCTCCGGCTCCTCATCCGTGTTGCACAACAGCACCCTGTAGCCGCGCCGGTAGGCCGCGTCCTCCACCGCCCGCACCATCTGCGTGAAGTGCGGGTTCTCGATGTCCGAGACGACCACCCCGATCGTCTCCGCCTTGCGCCGCCGGAGGTTGCTCGCCAGCCGGTTCGGCCTGTAGCCGAGCTCCTCTATCGCCGCAAGCACCCTCTCCCGGTACTCGGGACGCACCGTCGCCGCCCCGTTCAACACCCGGGACACCGTCGCCGGAGATACCCCCGCCCTGTCGGCAACGTCCTTCATCCGCATCCGCCCACCCCTGCCAAGAAATCGATTTCCCGGCAGGGTAGCAGGTCCGGCGGTCCCGGTCAACGGGGTGTGGGTGACTCTCTTTGCGCGTTGACCGGGCGCCGGGCTGTTCTGTAGATTGGGTTGTAGAGAGAAGGGAGGCGGGATTGGCGGGAAGGCTGAGGGTGTTGCTGGTCGGGGGGCCGATGTACGATCCGCTCTACGCGCGGCTGAGCGGGTTCGAGGAGGAGGCCGGCGTACGGGTAGAGGCGGAGGTGGCGCCGACGCACCCGGACCTAAACGAGAGGATCGAGGAGGAGTTCTCCTCCGGGGCGGCCTCTTACGACCTGATCTCCACGCACACCAAGTACGCTCCCAGCCAGCGCCGCTGGCTCACCTCGCTCGACGACGATCTGGACGGAACAGAGATCGAGGCATTCTCCCCGCGCACGCTGGAGCTCGCCCGCATCGGCGGCGCGCTCTACGGCCTGCCGCGCAACCTCGACGTCAAGCTGCTGTACCACAGGACGGATCTGGTGGAGACGCCGCCCGCAGCCTGGGAGGAGCTGCGGGAGGAGGCCGCGCGCCTGCGCTCCGGCGGCACCTACGGCTTCGTCTTCCCCGGCAAGGAGAGCGGGCTCTTCGGCCACTTCTTCGAGCTGCACGCCATGGCCGGCGGCACGATGTTCGAGGGCGACGGCCCACCCGTCCCGCGCATAGACGACGAGGCGGGGCGCTGGGCGCTCGGCCTGCTCGCAGACCTCTACGAGAGGGCCGCGCCGAAGGAAACCCCGTATTGGCACTACGACGAGGTCGCCGCCTGCTTCAGGGAGGGGCGGGCGGCCATGAGCACCGACTGGCCCGGAGGCTTCTACACCTACGAGGACAGCGCGGTGAAGGGACGCTACGGCGTGGCGCTCTATCCCGAGGGAGAGGCGGGCAGGTTCGTCTACGGAGGGTGCCACACCTTCGCCATCCCGGAGACGGCGCGGGACCGACCCGCCGCCGTGGAGCTGCTGCGCTTCCTCACCTCCCGGGAGTCGCAGGCTCACGAGGCGCGGCTCGGGACCCTGCCCGCGAGGCTCGACGCGCTCGGCGACGCCCGGGCGCAGGCGCCGCCCGGCTCCTTAGCAGAGAGAAGGTGGTCGCTGCTCGAGGAGACCCAGAGACACGCCCTCATACCGCCCAAGCACGAGAGGTACCCGGCGGTCGAGGACGCCATCTGGGAGGGCATAAGGGAGGTCTTCTTCGGTAAGAGCGTCGAAGATGCGCTCAGAGACACCGGGGAGACCGCCAGGCGAGCCGCGCAGGGGGAGAGATGAGGGACGAGATGGTGGACCCGGCC
>JBFLXF010000337.1:0-1874 GCA_040757515.1 Actinomycetota bacterium | reverse complement strand
CCGTTACCCCGGTATGCGTCGGGTGCGCGCCGCTCGGGGATATGCCCGAGACATTCGAGTACTCCGTCTCGCGCGAGCGGGCGCACGAGACCCTGCGGGCCGTCTTCGCCAGCCCCATCAACTTCCTCGACACCGCCGCCTCCTACGGCGACGGCGAGAGCGAGCGCCGCATCGGCGAAGTGCTGCGGGAGATGGGCGGCCTCCCGGAAGGCCGCGTCCTCTCCACCAAGGCCGACCGCGACCTCCGGACTGGCGAGTTCTCCGGCGAGCAGATGCGCCGCTCGGTGGAGCGGTCCCTGCGGTTGCTGGGCCTGGAGAGGCTCCAGCTCGTCTTCCTGCACGACCCCGAGCACGAGAGCTTCGAGCACATAATGGCGCCGGGAGGTCCCGCGGAGGCGCTCGCGGGACTCAGGGACGAAGGTGTCATAGAGCACCTCGGGGTAGCCGGAGGACCGGTGGAACTCATGATCCGGTACGTAGAGACCGGCCTCTTTGAGGCCGCCATCACCCACAACCGCTACACGCTCCTGGAGAGGAGCGCGGAGCCCCTGCTCGACGCGTGTGCCGAACGCGGCGTCGCGTGCCTCAACGCCGCCCCCTACGGCAGCGGCATCCTCGCCAAAGGACCCGACGCCTACGCCCGCTACGAGTACCGCGAGGCTCCGGAAGAGATGGTCGAGCGCGCCCGCGAGATGCAGGCGGCGTGTGATGAGGCCGGCGTGCCGCTCGCTGCGGCGGCGCTGCAGTTCTCGATGCGCGACCCGCGCGTCGTCTCCACGATAGTCGGCATCAGCCGCCCGGAGAGAGTCGAGCAGACGCTGGAGTTGGCGCGGCACCCCATCCCCGACGAACTGTGGAGGAAGCTGGACCTCCTGGCTCCCGGAAGCAGCTGACGCAGGCGGCATCAGGCGAACGAGACAGTTAGAGGCGGCTGTCCGTAAAACTCCAGCACGAAGACGTCGCCCTTCTGCGCGGGCGTCGCCCTCCCTAGAGCGCCGGAGAGCACGATGTCCCCGGGCTCCAGCCTCACCCCGAACGAGGTGAGCTTGTTCGCCAGCCAGGCGACCGCCCGGGCGGGACCTCCAAGCGCCGCCGCTCCTATCCCCTGGACTACGGGTTGTCCGTTCTGGTGGATCAGCATGCCCAGGGTTCGCAGATCGGCCTCTCTTAAGGACCGGCTCCACGGCCCCAGGGTGAAACCGCCGTAGGAGGCGTTGTCGGCGATGGTGTCGGGCAGCTTTATGCGCCAGTCCTCGATGCGGCTGTCGACCACCTCGACCGCGATCGCCAGCGCCTCGGTGGCGACCAGCACCTCCTGGGGGGTCACGCTCGTCCCTTCGAGCGGCCTGCCGATGAGGAAGGCGATCTCCCCCTCCACGCGCGGCTGGAGGAAGGCGTCCGCGGGTATCTCCACCCTGCCGGCCGTGGCCGGGAAGTAGCGCGATGCCCACAGGCTGCCGTAGTCCGGCTCGTTAACACCCATCTGCTCCTGCATGGCGGGGCTGGTCAGCCCGATCTTGCGCCCGACGAGCCCCTCCCCGCGCTCCAGCCTCATCCCGGTCCACCGGCTCTGTACGGCGTACGATTGGTCCACCGCGAGCCCGTCGCTCTCGGTGAGCGGCGCGATTGGCTCGCGGTTCTCCCACGCCTCGTCCAGCCGCCGGGCCAGAGCCTCTATGTCCAGACCTACCGGTTGCTCAGGCATACGTTCTTGGCCTCCGTGAAGAACTCGCGGCTGTAGATCCCGCCCTCGCGCCCGATGCCGCTCTGCTTCATGCCGCCGAACGGGGCCCGCAGGTCGCGCACGAAGAAGTCGTTGACCCAGACCGTCCCGGCCTCCACCGCATCGGCCACGCGCACCGCCCGGCCCAGAT
>JBFLXF010000336.1:0-3666 GCA_040757515.1 Actinomycetota bacterium | reverse complement strand
ACCCCCGGCGGGGCCTCGGTCGGGCGCTTCCACGTCACGGACCTGCACGTCCAGATGCGCCGCTGCCCGAAGCCCATCGTGGCGATGGTCGCCGGGTACGCGATAGGCGGCGGGCACGTGCTGCACGTCGTCTGCGACCTGACCATCGCCGCGGACAACGCCAGGTTCGGGCAGGTCGGGCCGAGGGTCGGCTCCTTCGACGGCGGCTTCGGGGCCTCGGTCCTCACCCAGCTCGTCGGTCCCAAGAAGGCGAAGGAGATCTGGTTCCTCTGCCGCCAGTACTCGGCCGAGGAGGCGCTCCGGATGGGGCTGGTCAACGCGGTCGTGCCGCTGGAGAGGCTGGAGGAGGAGACGGTCCGCTGGTGCCGGGAGATGCTGCAGCGGTCGCCGTTCGCGCTGCGGATGCTCAAGGCGAGCTTTCACGCCCACGAGGACGGCTTCGCGGGCATCCAGCAGCTCGCCCACGACGCGAACCTCCTCTTCTACGGTACCGAGGAGGCCCAGGAGGGCCGCGACGCTTTCAAGGAGAAGCGCAAGCCCGATTTCTCGAAGTTCCCGCGCCGCCCGTAGGAGCGGGCGTGCGGCTCGCCGCCTTCGAGCTCTTCCGCTACAGTCTGCCGCTGACCGAGCCCCTTATCCTGAAGAGCGCGGCGCTGCGGGAGCGCGAGGGCGTCCTGCTGCGCCTGATCGGTGAGGACGGACGGGAGGGCTGGGGCGAAGCCTCCCCGCTCCCCGGCTTCTCCCGCGAGAGCACCGAGGAGGCGACGGAGCAACTGCGTGATCTCGCCGCTCGCTCGCTCGAGGACAGAGTCCTGCCGGGATGGGAGGCGGGGACCACCGCACGGCTCTGCCCCTCGGCGCGCTTCGCCTTCGAACTGGCCGCGCTTGGCCTGCTCGCCGGGGCTTCGGAAAAGAGGCTCTCAGAACTCCTCTCGCCGCGCCCGAGAGAGGCGGTGCCGGTGAACGCTCTGCTCTCCGGCGACCCCGAGCGGGTGCTCGCGGACGCCGCGCACCTCCGGGCGGAGGGCTACGGGGCGTTCAAGCTCAAGGTCGGGGCGAGGGAGGTGGGTGAGGACGCGGCGCTCGTCCGCGAACTCGGCGGGATGCTCGGCGGGGCGGCGTTGCGGCTCGACGCGAACCGGGCCTGGGACCTCGAGGAGGGGCGGGAGTTCGCGCGGGCGGTCTCGGGGACACGCATCGAGTACGTCGAGGAGCCGCTCTCCGATCCCGGCCTGCTGCCGGGTCTCGCGCGGGAGACAGGCCTGCCCGTGGCGCTCGACGAGTCTCTCGCGGGGCTCGAGCCCGAGGACCTCCGCGCTCACCGCTACGCGCGCGCCGTGGTCCTCAAGCCCACCCTCATCGGCGGCATCTCCCGCGCTCTGCGCTTCGCCCGGGCGGCGCTCGAGGCCGGTCTCACGCCGGTCGTCAGCTCCGCCTACGAGACCGGCATCGGCACGTCGGCCCTCGTCGCCCTGGCCGCGGCGGTAGGGGAGGAGCCGGTACCCGCCGGGCTCGACACCTACCGCCGCCTCGCCGGCGACGTGATCCACCCGCGCCTCGACCTTGCCCCTACCGTGGACGTCCGGGCGGCGTGCGCGCCGCGCGAGATCGCCTGGCACCGCCTCGAGCCCGTAGGCGGCGCGGCGGCGTGAGCGTCCGGCGGGAGGTCTGGCGGGAGGCCGGTCCCGTGCCGTGCCCGCTGCGGCAGGCGGCGCTCCGCTCTCCGAAGGCGCCGGCCATCCTAGGCCCCGCCGGAACGCTGAGCTACGCGGAGCTGGACCGCCGGGTCTCCGCCGCCGCGGAGCGGCTCGGGGCCCTGAAGCGCGGGACGCGCGTGGCTATACATATGCCCAAAGACGAGCGGTACTTCGTCCTCCTGCTCGCCCTGCTGCGGGCCGGGCTCGTTGCCTGCCCCGTGAGCACGCGTCTTCCGGCGAGCGCCGTCGCGCCGCTGCTCGAGGGGGCCGCGTGCCGGGCAATCGTCGCCGGGGAGGGACTACCGGCTGCGCCGGGTGTGCAGAAGCTGCAACCGGAGAGTCTGCTACGGGGAGGTGAGGGTGTCGGCGCGACGCCGAGCCTGCGGGCGGACGACCCGGCCACCGTGGTGTTCACCTCCGGGAGCACTGGGACGCCGAAGGCGGCGCTGCACACGCTCGCCAACCACCTCTACAGCGCCCTCGGCTCGAACGAGAACATCCCGCTCGCGCCGGGGGACCGCTGGCTGCACACGCTGCCGCTCTACCACGTCGGGGGGCTATCGGTGGTCTTCCGCTGCCTCCTGGCCGGAGCGGCGATCTCGCTCCCGCAGGAGGGCGCGCCGCTCGGGGAGGAGATAGAGCGCTCGCGGGCGACGCACGTCTCGGTCGTCGCCACGCAGCTCCGGCGCCTGCTGCGCGAGGATGCAGACACCCGCTCGCTGAAGGCCGTACTCCTCGGCGGCGGTCCTGTCCCGGTCTCACTCGTGGAGGAGGCCGCGAGGCGCGGGCTTCCGGTCCATACGAGCTACGGCCTCACCGAGATGGCCTCCCAGGTCACTACCACGCCGCCCGGCGCGCCGGTCGAGGAGCTGCGCACCTCGGGGCGGGTGCTGCCTCACAGGGAGCTGCGGATAGGGGAGGACGGAGAGATTCTGGTCCGCGGCCGCACCCTCTTCGCCGGCTACGTCGAGGGCGAGAGGCTGGAGCTGCCGCTCGACGGCGAGGGCTGGTTCCACACGAGGGACATCGGGGAGCTGAACGATGGGGGGCGCCTCGTCGTCCGGGGCCGCAAGGACAACATGTTCGTCTCCGGCGGCGAGAACGTGCAGCCCGAGGAGGTGGAGGAGGCGCTGCGGCGCCTCGGCGGGGTGGAGGAGGCGGTCGTGGTCGCGGTGCCGGACGAGGAGTGGGGGGCGCGGCCCGTCGCCTTCGTGCGGGCGGATGGAGACCTCTCCCCGGAGTCGCTTGCCGGGCAGCTGCGGAGGCGGCTGCCGCGCTTCATGGTCCCCGACGAGTTCCATCCGTGGCCGGAGGACGCGCCCGCCGGGATGAAGCCGGACCGGCGTTTCTTCCGGGAGCGGGCGCTGCGGCTGCGCGGCGGGCGGTAGGCTAGGGGCCTTCGATCACGGCCACGGCATCTATCTCGATGAGGAGCCGGGGGTCTATGAGGGCGGAGACCTGGACCATCGAAGAGGCGGGGTAGGGCGCCTCGAAGTAGCGCCGCCTGACGGCGTGGATCTCGTCGTAGTGCTCCATGTCACGGATAAAGACCGTCACCTTGACGATGTCCCGCAGGCTGCCTCCGGCCTCCTCGAGCGCCGCCTTTACGTTCTCCAGCACGGTCTCGGTCTGCAGCGCTACGTCTCCCTCGCCCACGATGTTGCCCTCCCGGTCCATCGAGACCATGCCGGAGACGTAGACGGTCCTTCCGGCGGGAGCCTCTATGGCCTGAGAGAAGGCGCCGCCGCGCGGGGGCGGGAAGAGCCTGGGGCTGCGTATCTCCCTCTTCGGCAAGGCATGACCTCCTACAGCCCGGACGGGGCGCGGTCGGGGCGGGCGACGCCGCTCTCTACGGCCGCGTTGTGCACGGCGCCGGCGACCTGCTCGTGGACCGCCGGGTCGAGGGCGTCGGGGACGAGCTCGGCCTCCTCGGTGAGGGCGGCGATGGCGTCGGCGGCGGCGAGCTTCA
>JBFLXF010000335.1:0-3673 GCA_040757515.1 Actinomycetota bacterium | reverse complement strand
TGGAACTCTATGACCTCGCGCGAGAGCTCGTAGACGCGCTGGGAGACGCCGGAGTTGCCCCCGAAGACCTCGGTCTCTATCTCCTCGACGTCGTTCTCGAGGCCCCGGACGACCGGGTAGTAGTCGTCTACCACCCGGTCCATCACCGCGTAGAGGATCGCCTCCGGCCCCCGTCCCAGCAGCTCGGGCTCCTGCTCCATGCGCCGCCTCACGCTCGCGAGGTCCGGCGCCTCGCCGTGGCGAACCGTGACAACGAAGTCCTCCCCGACGAAGACGTGCACCTCTCCGAACTCCACCTCCTCGGGCTTGTCCAGGTAACGCGCCGCCTTCAGGACCACGAAGAGTGTGTCTCCGTAGCGTTCGAGCTTGGGGCGCTGGTGGGCAACCACGGCGTCCTCGACGGCCAGCTCGTGCAGCCCGAACTCCCTGGCCACCGCGGAGAACTCCTCCTCCGTGGGCCTGTAGAGCCCGATCCAGGCGACGCCCCCGCGATCGCGGGCTGACTGATGGGTCTTTGCGAGCGAGCGCGGCTCCTCGGTCCTCTTGCCGTCCACGTAGACGGCGGAATCTACGATCGTCATCTGCTCACCCCTCTTCTCTATGATCGTCCGGCGGGCTCTGGGCCGTTCGCCGGCAGGGGCAGGCCGGGAGGTTCGTCCCGCGCAGAGGTTCCCGCTACCGTGCGCGTCCGGCGAGCGGCCCGCTGCTACTTTGCTCTATTCCGTCGCTGTGCAAGGACCGCTCACCTCCTCTTCGGTCCGAGAAACGCGGCCGGAAAAGTATAATCCCGGCCCACAAGCGGGGCAAACGGCGTCATCCTCCGGTCGCCAGCAGCGCGGCGGCGACCACCGCGGCGGCAGTCAGGCAGTAGTAGGCGAACGGTCTCAAGGTGTGGCGTGCGAAAAAGGCGAGCAGAAACCTGATAGTGAGGTAGGCCGCAACCGCGGAGACCAACAGCCCCGTCCCGTGCAGCGCCAGAAGACCGTCCGCGGCGGCGGTTGAGCGGTCCGCTCTCGCGAGCTCCGTCGATTCGGCGGCCACTGCGCCGGCGGTGATGGGGATGCTCATGAGGAAAGAGAACTTCGCCGCCTCAGTGCGCTTGAGGCCGACCAGGAGCCCGAAGGCCAGCGTCGAGCCCGACCGCGAGACGCCGTAGACCAGCGAGGCGACCTGTCCGAGCCCGATCACCACCGCCCGGGAAAACGACATGGAGGCGGCCTTTTGGGGGGCAGTGCTCCGGTGCCTCTTGCGAGCCCCCATCTCCTCCGCGAACAGGAAGAGGGTGCCCGAGATCGCGAGGCCCACGACCACCACCCACGGCGAGCGCAGGCTCGTCTCGAAGAGACCCTTCAGCGCGAAGCCCGTGATCGCCGCCGGAGCGGTCGCGGCCAGCACCAGGTAGGCGAGCCGCTCTTGCGGATCGGAGAGCGAGGGGCGCGGCAGGGATCTCGCCAGGGCCAGCGCCATACCCAGAACCTCCGTCCGGAAATACCAGACGACCGCCAGCAGCGTGCCCAGGTGCAGCGTCATGTCGAAGGCCAGACCGAAGCGGTACGGGTTCACGCCGAAGAGGTGCTGGACGAGCAAGAGATGTCCCGAGCTGGAGATCGGCAGGAACTCCGTGACGCCCTGCACCAGACCCAGCAACATCGCTTCGAGCAGTTCAAACACGCCGGAATATTACAGCGTTTCGCCCGGCGCTTTGAGCCGCCCTATCGAATGACCGGCGGGTGCACCTGATTTCGACGTTGTCCACGTTTCACCAAGAATTAACCCGGCGTTTCCGCGGGGTTAACCACGCGCCTCCGCTCGAACTGTAGGCTCTCTGCGGTGTCCGTACGGCGCGATGAGGAGGGTGCATACGTGAGCATTGGCGGCAGCAGGGACAGGCGGGTGAGCCGCAGAGCCTTTCTCGGCATGGGCGGCCTGAGCGCGGCGGCGCTCGCGCTGGGGAACAGGGGCGCGTTGGCGCGGCCCAACGGCGGACGCGAGACGGGCTACGGTCAGCTGGTATCCGATCCGGGCGGGGTGCTCGACCTGCCGAGGGGTTTCCAGTACAGGATCATCTCCCAGGAGGGCGAGCCGCAGCTGCGCGGCGGCAAGCCCGTCCCCAGCGACTTCGACGCCATGGGGGCCTTCCGGGGCAGGGGCGGGACAACCGTGCTTATCAGAAACCACGAGAACAGGGGCGGGGAGGAGTTCCCGGTTGTGGGAGAGAACCCCTACGACCCCACGCGCATCGGCGGGACGACCGCCATCGTGGTTGGCAGGGACCGAAGGGCCATCGAGCAGTACGTTACGTCCTCCGGTTCCGAGAACAACTGCGCGGGCGGGACCACGCCGTGGGGGACCTGGCTCACCTGCGAGGAGACCCGCACCACCAACCACGGTTATGTCTTCGAGGTGGACCCGCGCGAGCCCGAGAACGAGCTCTCCAGGACGCCTATCCGCGAGATGGGCTTCTTCTCCCATGAGGCGGCGGAGGTGGATCCTCAGACCGGCATCGTCTATCTCACTGAGGATGACTTCCGCGGAGCCATCCCCGACTCGCCGGAGTTTGAGCAGGTTGGGGCCTCGAGGGTGAGCTTCCTCTACCGCTACATCCCGAACGACAGGAGCCGCAAACCCGGCGCGCTGCAGAGGGGTGGCACCCTGCAGGCGATGGCCATAGAGGAGAGGCCGAACTACAACGCCGACCTCGCCGAGCCCGGCGACCGCTTCGAGGTGGTCTGGAGAGGCGTAAACCCGGAGGAGCCCCACGACGAGGCGCAGGCCAAGGGCTGCTGCCGCTTCCAGCGCCTGGAGGGGATGTGGTATGCGGGAGGCGCGATCTGGTTCGACGACACCGCCGGCGGCGAGAAGCGTCACGGGCAGATCTTCCGCTACATCCCGGCGACCAATACCCTGGAGCTCTTCTACGAGAGTGAGAGCCGGGAGGACCTCGACGCCCCGGATAACCTCACCGTCTCTCCCTGGGGAGACCTGTGGTTCGCCGAGGACGGCGACGACGGTAACCGCATCGTCGGCATCACGCCCGAGGGCGAGGCCTACGTCTTCGCCTACAACCGGATAAGCGACTCCGAGTTCGCCGGTCCCGTCTTCTCTCCCGACGGTAAGACGTTCTTCGTGAACATCCAGAACCCCGGCATAACGTTTGCGATCTGGGGTCCCTTCGCCCGGCGCGATCCCGGACGCCAGCGCCGGATGGCGACCGCCGCCCCGCCAAAGGAGATGGCGCCGCGGGTCTCTCCCGAGCTCGCCGAGGCCGCCGAGCGGCGCGGGATGAGCGAGCTGGAGGCCGCCGCCTTCGACCGTCTCGGAGCGAAGCTGGCCTAGCCGGAACGGTAGCCGGGGGTGAGGGGAGGCCGTTCTCTACACGGGAGTGGCCTCTCTTCGCCGGCGCAGACCCTCCCCGAGATGAGGATTCGCGGCGGTTGCCGCGAGGGTTGTCCGGCTCTCTCTTTCGGTTTACCGATGCTGTATGACGGGTAAATCATTCAGCAAACCGCCGGTGGTCGGAAGGAGGTCGTGACGGTGTCTGTAGCGCGGGTAACCGAGATAAGCGCCGCCTCCCCGGACGGTTTCGAGGAGGCCATAAGGGAAGGCATAGCGAGGGCCAACAAGACCCTTCGCAACATCGAGGGCGCGTGGGTGAAGGACATGAACGTCTTTA
>JBFLXF010000334.1:0-3683 GCA_040757515.1 Actinomycetota bacterium | reverse complement strand
TGCGGGCTGGCGGTGGCGCAGCCTGCGCTCCTACGCCGCGTTCTCGGCGCTTCTCCGGCGGGGCGGACTCGACCCCCGCCGTCCGACCGCCGCCGGTCTCAAGGCCTACTCCGACGAGCAACTACTCGCCCTCCGCTCCCGTTACGAGCGTTCTCCCGACGGCGAGTTCGGGCGGCTCGCGGCACGCACCTTCGGATTTTGCCGCGACGACTCCTTCTCGCTCGCCCCGCTGAGCGTCCGGCCCGGCACCTTCGAGATGGGCGCCTTGAGGGTGGAGTGGGAGGCCAACCTCATACTCCGCTGCGGGGAGCCGCTGCCGGAGATCTCCTGGTGGACCGAGGGACGCAGGCGGCTGCTCCCGCGCAGGGGTGACGAGGTACAGAGGCTCGCCTATGCCCTGCGCTACACCGGCGACTCCGTGCGCGAGCTAAAGCGCCGTTACGGCTTGAGCATCGAACGCTGGCACGCCACCGTTCCCGAGGGCAAGCTCTTCGACGCCGTCCGTGACTACGAGGAGGTCCGGCGCATCCAGGCCGCCCTCAACCGCCGCGCCCGCGGCGCCTGAGACACCAGCCCGTTCCCTCGAGAGACCTGAGGGTGGCCGACGACCATGTCAGATCCGCTATACTGCGCCTCGCGAAAAGGTCTTCGTGGGGAGGGAGCCGGCATGTCAGAAGACGTAAGGCCACGGGGTACCTACAAGACGCTCGCCGAGCAGCGCGAGGTCTTGACGCCTGCGGAAGAGAGATTCGAGAGAGCGCGCCAGACCATAGGTCTCTTCCTCGGTCCCATCGTATTCCTGGTCATGTACTTCGCGCCCCTACCGCTGCCGGAGAACCAGCAGACGCTGGCGGCGATACTCTCTTTCACCATCGTCTACTGGCTCTCGGAAGCTATCCCCATCCCGGCGACGGCCATTCTGGCGCTCGCTCTGGCGGTGCTGCTCAACGTCCCCGATGTCGGACCAAACGCCGATGATTCTCCAGGTGACATCGTCTACGGAGCGTTCGCCTCCGACACTATCTTCCTGTTCATAGGGGCATTTATCATCGCTCAGGCCATGACCACCCATGGCCTAGACCGCCGCTTTGCCTTCCGGATACTCTCCCTTCCGGGAGTCAGCAAGTCCACCTACGCGGTGATCGTCGCCTTCGGCATTATCGCCGCCATGCTCAGCTCGGTGATCTCTAATACCACTACCGCCGCGATGCTACTCCCCATAGGGCTCGGCATGATGGGGGCTTTGGGAGGTCTGGTGAAGGAGCAGTCCGGGACCGAGAGGGACGTCACCCGGCTGCGCTTCGGCACGGCGATGATGCTCATGATCTCTTACGGCGCGGGGGTCGGCGGACTGCTCACACCCATCGGGACCCCGCCGAACCTTATCGGCATCGGATTTATCCGAGAGCAGCTCGGCGTAGAGATAACCTTTTTCGACTGGGTCGTAGCCGCATTTCCGATAGTCCTGCTGATGTTTGTCGCCCTGTGCATCATCCTCATCCTCGTCAACAAGCCGGAGGTGCGCAGGATCTCCGGCGCCGAGGATTACATCAACGAAGAGCGCAGCAAGCTCGGCCCGATCTCCACCGGTGAACGAAACACCCTGATCGTCTTCTTCACCGCCGTTTTCCTCTGGATGCTGCCCGGGTTCGTCGCCCTCTTCCTTGGCGAAGATTCCACTCTCTACGCAACTCTGGGTAGCAGGCTTGATGAGGGAACAGTGGCGATAATCGCGGCGGTGCTCCTCTTCCTTCTGCCCGTCGACTGGGCTGAACGGCGCTTCACCCTCAACTGGAACGAAGCCGCCAGGATAGACTGGGGCACAATCATTCTCTTTGGCAGCGGCATCGTGCTCGGAACACTCCTCTCGGAGACCGGCCTCGCCGAAACCATGGGCACTAGCATAGCCGAGACTCTGGGCTTCTCCAGCCTGCTGGCGATCTCGGCGGTCTCCGCGCTCATCGCCATCCTGATCTCCGAGACGACAAGCAATACCGCAAGCGCCACGATAGTCGTGCCCATTGTCATCCCGATAGCCGCCGCCGCGGGCGTAAACCCTGTCATCCCCGCTCTCTGCGCAGTCTTTGGAGCCTCCTTCGGGTTTATGATGCCGGTCTCCACACCGCAGAACGCCGTGGTCTACGGCTCCGGCCTGATCCCGATAACCAAGATGGTTCGCTCAGGGATCTCATTCGATGTCATCGGCCTGATCCTGATAGTCATCCTGATCCCGGTCATGGCCCGCCTGGTCGGCTTCGTGTAGGGGCCCGTGACGCGCCTGGTCCTCGGCCCGCTCCTGCGCTACGCCGGAGCCACAGAGGCCACCGTCTGGGTCGAGACGGATGGTCCCTGCGAGGTGACGGTTCTGGCGGGCGGCACCTCCCACCACGCCCGCACCTTCCGCGTCGAAGGCCACCACTACGCTCTCGCTCACGTTACAAGCCTTGCGCCTGGCTCCGCCTACCCCTACCGAATCGTCCTAAACGGCGAACCCGCGTGGCCGCAGGAGAACTCCGGGTTCCCACCCTCTCTCATACGGACCATCGCGCCGGATGGGCGGCTCAGGCTCGTCTACGGCTCGTGCCGGGTCTCGGCGCCGCACGATCCACCGTACACGCAGAGGCGAGGATTCATCAAGCGCGGCGGCCTGCGCGGCCAGAGGTTCGAACGCGACGCGCTCTGCGCGCTGGCGATGGAGATGCGCCGCGAGCCCCCGGAGCGATGGCCCGATGCTCTGACGTTGCTGGGTGACCAGATCTACGCCGACGAGCCCTCTCCCGGTACCGAGACGTTCATCCGCTCGCGGCGCAACCCCGACGATCCGCCCGGCGTCGCGGACTTCGAGGAGTACACCCACCTCTATCGCGACTCCTGGAGCGAACCCGCCATCCGGTGGCTGCTCTCGACGATACCCTCGACCATGATCTTCGACGACCACGACGTCCACGACGATTGGAACACCTCAGAGGCTTGGGTGCGCAAGATGCGCTCCAAGCCGTGGTGGAGCGAGCGCGTCATCGGAGGCTTCGTCTCTTACTGGATCTACCAGCACCTCGGCAACCTCTCGCCTCTAGAGCTTGAAGAGGACGATCTCTTCCGGTGCGTACGCGGGGCGGAGGACGCTACCCTCCCCTTGCGAGAATTCGCCCGCGCGGCTGACCGTGACCCCCAATCCTACCGCTGGAGCTTCTACCGCGACTTTGGCGGGGTGCGCCTGATCGTAGCGGATTCCCGAGCCGGGCGCGTGCTCGATGAAGACCGGCGCTCCATGCTCGACGAGGAGGAGTGGTCCTGGATCGAGGGTAAGATCTCCGGCGAGTTCGATCATCTGCTCTTCGGCACCTCGCTCCCCTTCCTCCTCCCGCCAGGGCTGCACCACCTTGAAGCCTGGAATGAGAAGGTCTGCCGTGGCGCCTGGGGGCGTTCCGCCGCCAGGATCGGCGAGACTCTCCGCCAGGGCCTCGACCTGGAGCACTGGTCCGCCTTCCACGACTCCTTCCTGCGCCTGGCGAAGCTTCTGCGCTCCATCGCCTGCGGCGAGCGTTCCTCCGGCCCGCCTCCGGCCTCGGTCATCGTTCTCTCCGGAGACGTCCACCACGGCTACCTCGCCGAGGCCGCCTTCGAAGGCGTCACGGCAAGCCCCGTCTACCAGGCGGTCGGCTCACCGCTGCGCAACCCTCTCG
>JBFLXF010000333.1:0-3698 GCA_040757515.1 Actinomycetota bacterium | reverse complement strand
TCGAGCACGACGAGGAGACGATACGGACCGCCGACCACATCGTGGACGTGGGGCCGGGGGCCGGGGTGCACGGCGGGGAGATCGTGGCCCAGGGCACCGTCGAGGACATCGAGGCCGAGCCCCGCTCGGTCACCGGGGAGTTCCTCTCGGGGCGCCGCAGGATAGAGCCGCCCGAAAGGAGGCGCGAGCCGACCGGCGCGGTGACGGTCCTCGGCGCGAGCGAGCACAACCTCAAGGGCGTGGACGTGGAGTTCCCGCTCGGGGTGTTCACGTGCGTGACCGGAGTCTCCGGCTCGGGGAAGAGTACGCTGGTAAACGAGATCCTCTACAAGGCCCTCGCCAACCAGGTCAACCGCGGCAAGCACCGCCCGGGGCGGCACGCGGGACTGCGGGGCATAGAGGACGTGGACAAGGTCATAGACATAGACCAGAGCCCCATCGGCAGGACGCCGAGGTCCAACCCGGCGACCTACACCAAGGTCTTCGACCACATACGGCAGCTCTTCGCGGCGACGCCGGAGGCCAAGATAAGAGGCTACAAGCCGGGCCGATTCAGCTTCAACGTCAAGGGCGGGCGCTGCGAGGCGTGCAAGGGGGACGGCCAGATCCGCATCGAGATGCACTTCCTCCCCGACGTCTACGTCCCGTGCGAGGTTTGCAAGGGGCGCCGCTACAACAACGAGACGCTGCGGGTCACCTACAAGGGCAAGTCCATCGCCGACGTGCTGGAGATGACCGTGGAGGAGGCGTGCGAGTTCTTCTCGGCGGTGCCCGCCATCTCGCGCCGGATGGATACCTTACGCGACGTCGGGCTCGGCTACATCCGGCTGGGGCAACCGGCGACCACGCTCTCCGGCGGCGAGGCGCAGCGGGTGAAGCTGGCGAGCGAGCTCGGCAAGCGGGCGACCGGGAAGACCGTCTACATCCTCGACGAGCCGACGACGGGGCTGCACTTCGCGGATGTGGAGAGGCTGCTTGCGATCCTGCACCGGCTGGTCGAGGCGGGGAACACGGTGATCGTCATCGAGCACAACCTCGACGTGATCCGCTCCTCAGACCACATCGTGGACCTCGGCCCGGAAGGCGGCGACGAGGGTGGGGAGGTCGTGGCGACCGGTACGCCGGAGGAGGTCGCCCGCGTCGAGCGGTCGCACACGGGGCGCTTCCTGCGCGACCTCTTGCCCGAGGTCGCGGCGGCGAGCTGAACCGCTGCTAGCGGGAATTGGCCTGCGCCCCGCTGCGGGAGGCGTCTGCGCCCTCGACGATCTCCTCGAGGACCGATCCCGCGACGATCTTCTCCAGGCCGCGGATGACGACGCGGGCGTCCTCGACGTAGTCCTCGTAGGTCTCGTCAGCGCGGGAACGGCGAAAGAGGCCCTCGAGAATCCTGCCGAGCGTGTTGATGCCCCACTCCATGTACTCCTCGCGGTAGAGGGCGACGCGTACGACCGCGTCCACGCTGAGAGGGTCCAGGTTGCCGCGCTCGACGGTGGTGAAAACGTAGTCGTATTGCTTCAGTATGGAGTCGATGACGGGCCGGGCGTCGGGCATGTCCTCGCTCTCGAACATGAAGACGTAGGCGCCGGCTATCACCTGCAGGGCCTTGTCCTGGTAGTCGTACTCCCGCTGTGCGTAGTTCCTGATCACCTCGAACAGCTCAGAGAACTTGCCGCCGCCCGACTCTGCCATCCTCCACCTCTCTTCGTGGTTCTCCGACAGGGGATTCTAACTTCCGGGCCGCTCCCGCCGCTACACGGCCGACGAAGTTGTGAACCCCGATACAAGGACTCGTCGGCGAAGCGTTCCGGGTGTTGAAACCGCAGACGAGGATGGTAGCCTAAACCGTCGTGAGGGAGGACGCCGCCAGAGCGCAGCCGTTGGTCAGCGGGAGCCAGGTGATGGCCGCCGGGCTCGCCTCTACGCTCGCGGCGTTCGTCACCTCCAAGTTCGGCGTCGCCGGCACCCTGATCGGCGCGGCGCTGACGAGCATGATCATCACCGGCGCTTCGGCCATCCTCAAGGCTTATCTGGAGAACGTGACGGGCGTCATGCGCAAGGTGCGCACCCGCAGGGGCAAGGCGGCGCGCTATGAGGCGCGTGAGAGCCCGCCGGGGCGGCCCGACCTGCGCAACAACTTCGTGGGCCGTTTGCGCGCGGCTTTCGGCTGGTTCTCGCATATCTCGCCCATCTCCCGGCGCTCCATCCTCATCAAGGGCCTCGTAGGCGGCGTGGTCGCCTTCGTGATCGGGATGGGCATAGTCACCGCGGTCGAGGCTGGCGTCCTCGGCGGAAGCCTCTCGTGCAAGGTCTGGGGCGACTGCACAGCCGGGGTTTCCTCCAGCGTGACCGGCGGAGCGGCGGGCACTGCAGGCTCCGACGGCACCTCGACTCTGGGCAGGATCCTCAACACCGGCAACAACGCGCAGAACACGCAGACCATTGACCCCAACACCGGCCAGCCCGTAGACTCGAACACCGGGCAACCGGTGGACCCGGCTTCCGGCCAGCCGGTTCAGCCTGTGGATCCGCAGGCCCCGATAGACTCCGGGGAGCCGGCCGAGCCGGTCCCGCAGGAACCTGCGCCCGCGCCGCAGGAGCCGGTGCAGCCGACGCCCTCCGGCGCCGCTCCCTCTGAGGCCGCGCCCGCCCAACCCGCCGCTCCCGTCGAGTAGCGCCGGCGTTAGCAGCCGCCTTCCGGAGCGCCGTTGCTCGTGGTCGGCGTTTGCTCCAAAATAGAGAGCCGTGCCCGCGTTCGGGGACGAACTGTTCGCTATGAGGGCATCTGGAGGCGAGATGACCGAGGGTCGGGAAGAGCGGCGGGATCAGTGGGGGACCAAGCTGGGATTCATCCTGGCGGCCATCGGCTCGGCGATCGGGCTGGGCAACATCTGGCGCTATCCTTATGTGGCGTATGACAACGGCGGCGGAGCTTTCCTCCTGCCTTACTTCATCGCGCTGGCGACGGCGGGCATCCCTATCGTGATTCTGGAGTACGCTCTGGGCAACAGGTCACGGAGGGCGGGTCCATTCGCGTACCGGAGCCTCTCCGAGAGGTGGGAGTGGCTAGGCTGGTGGCAGGTGGCGGTCTCGTTTGTGATCTCCACCTACTACATGGTCATCCTCGGATGGGTCTTGAGCTACACCTACTTCTCCATAGGGACCCAGTGGGGCTCGGACACCGAAGCGTTCTTTACCGGCAACTTTCTCGGCGTCAGCGACAGCTTCTGGAGCGTGGGCGGGCTCCAGCTCAAGGTCCTTCTGCCGGTGGTGATCATGTGGGCCGTCGTCTACTGGCTTCTTGTGCGCGGGGTCAGCAGGGGGATAGAGCTCTCCTCCAAGATTTTGATCCCGGCCCTGGTGCTCATGATCGTCGTTATCGTGATCCGGGGCGTAACGCTGCCCGGGGCCGCTCAGGGCCTCAACGTCCTTCTGACGCCCGACTTCGGCGAGCTTCTGAACCCGCAAGTCTGGATCGCGGCCTACGGGCAGGTCTTTTTCTCGCTGAGCATAGCGTTCTCGATTATGATCACCTACTCCAGCTACCTGCCCCGGAGATCCGACCTCTCCAACAGCGGCTTTATCATGGCGCTCTCCAACAGCGGCTTCGAGTTTCTGGCTGCCCTGGGGGTCTTCAGCGTGCTGGGGTTCTTGGCCGTCCAGCAGGACGTGGCGGTGAGTGAGGTGGTTACGGCGGGGGT
>JBFLXF010000332.1:0-3711 GCA_040757515.1 Actinomycetota bacterium | reverse complement strand
AACACCAGCCGCAAGCTCGTGAGGCTCCTGTTCGAGGCCGGGGCGAGGGAGGTGCACTTCCGGGTCTCCTCGCCGCCGGTGACTGGGCCCTGCTACTACGGCATAGACATGGACAGCCCGGACCAGCTCGTCGGGGCGAGGTACCCGGTGGAGGAGATACGGCGACAGATCGGGGCCACCACCCTGGCTTACCTCTCGACGGACGCGATGGTCGAGGCGACCGGCCAGCCCAAGGGACGCCTCTGCCGCGCGTGCTTCGACGGGGACTACCCGGTGGACGGCACCGCCGGGAAGCACGCCCTGGAGAACCGGACGCACCACGCCGTCACGGCGCGCGGGTAGGCGATGCCCCGGTCCGGGATGCGCGGCGGCTACGAGGAGGCGGGCGTCTCGATCGAGCGCGGCGAGCGAGCCGTAGACCTGATGCGCTCCGCCGTCGAGGCTACGCACGGGCCCGAGGTGCTCGGGGGGCCGGGCGGCTTCGCCGGCCTCTACGCCCTCGCGGGCTACCGGGAGCCCGTCCTCGCCTCCACGATAGACGGCGTCGGCACGAAGGTGCTGGTGGCCAGGGAGGTCGGGCGCTACGGCACCCTGGGCGCGGACATCGTCAACCACTGCGCGAACGACGTGCTCGCCACCGGCGCCAGGCCCCTCCTCTTTCTGGACTACGTGGCGAGCGGGCGCCTCGAGCCTGAGGCCGTGGCGGAGATCGTGGGCGGCGCGGCCGAGGCGTGCGGGGCGCTCGGTATCGCCCTCGTCGGGGGGGAGACCGCCGAGATGCCGGGGCTCTACGGCGAGGGCGAGTTCGAGGTGGTCGGGGTCTGCGTTGGAGCTTGCGAGCGGGGGGAAGTCGTCACCGGGGAGCGGGTCGAGGTCGGGGATGCGGTGATCGGGCTCGCGAGCAGCGGCCTGCACACCAACGGCTACACCCTCGCCCGCAAGGTCCTCGCGGATGCCGGGCTGGGCTACGATTACGTCCCGGAGGGCTGGGGCGCAACGGTCGGCGAGGTCTATCTGGAGCCGCACCGGGCCTACGCGCGCGAGGTCGCCGCGCTGCGCGGGGCGGTCGAGGTGCGGGGGATGGCGCACGTCACGGGCGGCGGGTTGCCGGGGAATCTGCCGCGAGCTCTGGGTGGGCTTGGGGCGAGGCTCCGTCCGGTCTCCTGGGACGAGCCCGCGGTATTTGGCCTGATCCGCCGCCTCGGCAACATTCCGGAGGGGGAGATGCGCCGCGTCTTCAATCTCGGCGTGGGCTTGTGCGTAGTGGTGCCGGAGCGGGATGCGGAGAGGACCGTTGCTATCGTCCGCGAGACGGGATGCAGGGCGTGGCGAATCGGTGAGGTCGTCGAGGGCGACGGGGTCGAGTTTGACTGAGAGGCTGCCGGAGGGCTCGCGCTTCGCCGTGCTCGCCTCCGGTTCGGGGACCAACCTGCAGGCCCTGCTGGACGCCTATCCGGAGAACGTAGCGGTGGTCGCCGGGGACAGAAAGGGTGCCTACGCCTTCGAGCGGGCGCGGCGGGCCGGGGTCCCGGTCGAGCACATCGACCCGGCGGGCTTCGCCAGCCGCGAGGATCACGACCGGGAGCTCGCCGAGAGGGTCGCCGCACACGACGTCTCGCTCGTGGTGGGGGCGGGGTACATGCGGGTGCTGACGCCGGTCTTTCTGGAGAGGTTCCCGGCGATGCTCAACGTCCACCCGTCGCTCCTTCCGGAGTTCCGGGGGCTGAACGCGGTACGGCGGGCGCTCGAGGCCGGGGTGAGGGAGACGGGGGTCACGGTGCACTTCGTTGTAGAGGAGGTGGACGCCGGGCCGGTGGTGGCGCAGAGGAGTGTGCCCGTGCTGCCCGGCGACACGGAAGAGACGTTGCTGGAGCGGCTGCACCCGGTCGAGCACGAGCTGCTCGTGCGGGCGGTAGCGGACTACTTCTGGGGAAAGGTGAGGTTATGAAGCGTCGGGCGCTGGTATCGGTCTCGGATAAGAGCGGCGTGGTGGGGTTCGCGCGGCGGCTCGCGGAGATGGGCTTCGAGGTGATCTCGACCGGAGGGACCGCCAGGGTACTTGGCGAGGCGGGTCTGGAGGTCGTGCCCGTCTCGAAGGTCACGGGGGAGAGGGAGATCCTGGGCGGCAGGGTAAAGACGCTTCATCCCAAGATCCACGGCGGCATCCTCGCCGACCTGCGCGACCCGGACCACGTCACGCAGCTCGTGGATGAGAATATAGGTCCCATAGACCTGGTCTGCGTGAACCTCTACCCGTTCGAGGAGACCGTCTCGGGCGGTGCCTCCGAGGATGAGGTCATCGAGCAGATAGATATCGGCGGGCCGGCGATGATGCGCGCAGCCGCCAAGAACTTCCACAGCGTCACCGTCGTCCCCTCGCCCGAGTTCTATGAGGAGGTCCTTTCGGAGCTGGAGAGCGAGGGGCAGGTGAGCGAGGAGACGCGCCGCCGCCTCGCTCTGGCCGCCTTCCGGCGCACCGTGAGCTACGACGCCGCGATAACCTCCTGGCTCGAAGGGCGGGTCGGGGAGGGTGTCGCGAGCGAGCGGTTCCCCGGGCGTCTGACGATGAGCTACGAGAAGGTCCTCTCGCTGCGCTACGGAGAGAACCCGCACCAGCGGGCGGCGTACTACGGGCGCGTGGGGAGGGAGCACCTCCTCTCCGGGGTAGAGCATGTGCAGGGCAAGGATCTCTCCTTCAACAATCTGCACGACGTGGACGCCGCGCGGGGATTGCTCGCCGAGCTCGGGGACGAGCCCGCTGCGGTGATCGTGAAGCACGCCAATCCTTGCGGGGTCGCGGTGGGCCGGACCGTTGCGGAGGCGTACCGGAAGGCACTCGAGTCCGACCGGCTCTCAGCGTTCGGGGGGATAGTGGCGCTCAACCGTCCGGTAGATGGGGAACTCGCAGCGGAGATCACAGAGGTCTTCACGGAGCTCCTGGTAGCGCCGGAGTTCTTCGGAGAGGCCCTTGAGGCGTTCGCCGCGAAGCCGGGCCTCAGGCTCCTCAAGGCGGGCCGTCTCCCGCAACCCGACCTCTCGGCCAAGGACGTCACCGGCGGGCTGCTCTTGCAGGAGGCGGACGTGATCGAGGACGGCTCGGACTATAAGGTGGTCACGAAGAAGAGCGTCGCTCCCGAGCGGGAGCGGGATCTGCTCTTCGCTTGGCGGGTCGCCAAGAGGGTGAGAAGCAACGCGATCGTGCTGGCGAAGGACGGGGCGACCGTGGGCATCGGGGGCGGACTCACGAGTCGGGTGGACGCTGCGGAGCTCGCGGTAAAGAAGGCCGGCGAGCGGGCGCGCGGGGCGGTGGCGGCTAGCGACGCCTTCTTCCCGTTCTCCGATGGCGTAGAGGCGCTCGCGAACTCTGGTGTGGAGGCGGTCATCCAGCCCGGAGGCTCCAAGCGCGACGCCGATGTCATAGAGGCTGCGGACCGGCGCGGGCTTGCGATGGTCCTCACCGGCAGACGCCACTTCCTGCACTGATGGAACGGCGGCCCGGCGTCTATTTTAGACGTCGAGCATTGCGCCGGTCTCTGCGCCGCCGGGCTGGAGATCGTGAAGCCTGCGGTATCTGGGGTTGGCTGAGAGCAGTTGGGCGTGGGTGCCCCGGGCCGTGATTCTGCCGTCCTCCAGGAGTAGTACCAGGTCGGCACCGGCGACCGCGCGGAGGTCGTGGGTGATCAGGAAGCACGTCCTCCCGGCCATCAGCCG
>JBFLXF010000331.1:0-3725 GCA_040757515.1 Actinomycetota bacterium | reverse complement strand
GGAAGGTCTCGACCAGTTGCTGGCTCTCGGAGACAGTGTTTGCGCTGGCTTCCCAGATCGTTGCCTCGCCGCCTGCTTCCTCGATGCGGACCTGGAGCCACTCGAGCTGCTCGCGGGTCGCGGCGTCCTCGGGCAAAGCCGCCACCCCATCCTGGAGGTACAGAGCGCCGAGGGCCTTCAGCTTGCGCCAGACGGCGACCCGGGGGCGGGACGGCTCCCTGGGGATACGATAGATCAAGAGCAGCCAGCGCGTCTTCTCCACCTTGCCACTCTATAACGTGATCAGGGTCCAGACCATCCCCGCCACGGCTCCCGCCGGGACCAGGAGGTAGATCGGGACCTTGAACCTCAGCAGTATGACGAGCGAGACCCCCGCGACCACCAGGGCGAAGAGATCCAACCCCTCCACGGAGACGCCGCCGGGAAATAGAACCTTTCCGGCGAAGAACACAGCCAGGTTGGCGATGACGCCGACGACCGCCGCAGTGACTCCCATGAGGGCGGCCCGCAGGCGGCGGTCGTTAGCCAGCGATTCCACATACGGGGCGAGCGAGAAGACGAACAGGAAGCACGGCAGGAACGTCACGTAGGTCGTGATCAGGGCCCCCAGCGTCCCGTAGAGGAGTGGAGAGTAAGGTCCGGGATCGTTCCATGCCCCGATGAACCCGACGTACTGAGTGACCATGATGAGCGGTCCGGGCGTGGACTCTGCAAGCCCGAGCCCCTGGACCATCTGGTCCGCCGTAAGCCAGCCGTAGCCGTTGACCGCGACATCCGAGATGTAGCTCAAAACCGCGTACGCCCCGCCGAACGTGACGAAGGCCGCCCCCGTGAAGAACAGGGCCTCCCTCACGAGCACGTCGTCCCCGCCGCGCCACGCGTAGATCGCCCCGACCGGAACCGCCCACAATAAGAAGAAGGTCGCCAGAAGCCTCAGGTTGCGGAACGCGTGCGGGTACCGACCCGAAAGATTCTCCCCATCGGCCTCCTCTGCAGTCGTCGCGGGGGCATGTCCGCCGCCCCCGAACGCCTCCGGTACCACGCGGCTCAGGAGGATGCCGCCAACACCGGCGCTCACGACTACCAGCGGAAAGGGTACGGCCAGAAAGTAGAGCGCCACGAAAGCCAGAATAGCGAAGGCGACGAGAACGGGGTGTCCTAGCGCCCGCCTGCCGATCCTCGAAACCGCTTCGATCACGATGGCTATCACAACGGGCTGGACCCCGTACAGCAGGCCGTTGATCGCCGGAACGTCGGAATGCGCGACCGCCAGGTACGAGAGCAGGAGCAGCACGAAGATCGACGGTATCACGAAGAAGGAGCCGGCCACGATGCCTCCCAGCGTTCCGTGCAACCTCCACCCGATGTACGTGGCTACCTGTTGGGCTTCGGGTCCGGGCAATAGCATGCAAAAGTTCAGCGTCCTGAGGTACTGCGCCTCCGAAACCCAGCGCTTGTGCTCGACCAGCTCGCGATGCATTATCGCGATCTGACCCGCCGGCCCCCCGAAGTTGATAAAGCCAAGCTTCACCCAAAACCGGAACGCCTCCCAGAAACCGACAGGCTTGCCCTCCACGCCGGTCCTCGCCCCCTCGGTGCTCATGTGCGCTCTCCGTCTCGCAGGCCAGAAAAACTTTAGAGTAACCACGGTTACCCAAGGAGTCAAGCATTGGTCGGAGCGCATACCGTCGCCGTGGCGGCCTGACAGATTTATGCCCTTCCACGGCACTCTGCTGCGTATTTGCGGAGCCTAGAGAACGCTACCTTCAGGGAGGCATTACCGGCGCGGCGGAGCGCTTTGTCGATGCTCGTGTACTCCTTGTAGGCGGTGACGGGCAAAATCGTGGGGTAGTCCCCGCCGAGCAGGTAGGGGACCTCGAAGGCGCCGAAGGTGAAGGCGAAGACTACCAGGCTCGCGGCCACGACGCCGGGCGCTATGATCGGGAAGACCACGTACCAGAACCGCTGCCAGGTGTTCGCTCCCAGGGTCCTGGCGACATCTTCAAGGTCCGCCGCCACTCCCCGCAGCCCGGCGAGCACAACGAGGGCGACGAACGGCGTCTCCTTCCAGACGTAGGTCAGGATAACGCCGATGGAGTAACGGTCGTAGAGGAGAGCGGGGAAATCGGCGGGCTCCCCGATCAGGCCCAGAGCAGCCGCGAGCCTCGCGCCGAGACCGCTCTGGGAGACGATGAGCGCTATCCCCACGGCGGCGACCAGATGCGGGACCGTGATCGGGATCTGGGAGACGACCGCGCCGATCCTGCCTACGCTCCGCCTCAGGCCAATCGCAGTGTTTCGGAACGCCGGCGTATGGCCTGGATCCCGGCACTCGCGATTCTTGGTCCGGAGAGGCGAGGTCCGGTACGATGACCGCCGGAGCAGCAGGCGAATCGCTCACGGCAGGGATAGACCTCGGCATGCAAAGCGTGAAGGTGACTCTGGTTGACCGGGATGGGCAGCTCGCGGGCTCTGGCTCCTCTCCCCTGAGCAGCCTCCGGCACGCTGGCGCAGCACACGAGCAGGAGCCCGAAGAGTGGTGGCGAGCCGTCGGCGAGGCGTCACACCGGGCTACCGCCGGCCTGGCGGGCAGGTAGATCGCGGGCGTGGCGGTCTGCTCCACGTCGGACACCGTGCTGCTTGGCGACCGGCGCGGGCGGCCCCTTACGCCGGCCATCATGTACAACGACGGCCGGGCGGCGGAGCAGGCCCGGATGGCGCAGGATGCCGGAAACGAGACCTGGACATCACCCGGATACGAGATGCAGCCGTCCTTCGGGCTGCCAAAGCTCCTCTGGCTGATTCGTTCGGGCCGCTACTCGATACCACAAACGTCCGTCAGGGTGCTGCATCAGGCCGACTTCGTGTGCGCCCGCCTGGCCGGCGAGCCGGTCGCCACGGACTGGAGCCACGCTCTGAAGACGGGCTACGATCTCATCAATGAGCGCTGGCCGGCCTCGGTTCTGGAATCACTGGGCGTGCCGGTCGAGTGGTTCCCCGAGGTCGTCAGGCCGGGAACACCGATCGGGGAGCTATGCGTGACCGCAGCGGCTCACCGCGGTCTGCCGGCCGGAACCCCGATACTGGCGGGCATGACGGATGGCTGCGCCGCGCAGATCTCGGCGGGCGCCCTCGCGGAGGGCCACTGGAACTCCGTGCTCGGCACTACGCTGGTGCTGAAAGGCGTAGCCCACCGGCTCTTGCGAGATCCGGAGGGGGCGGTCTATAGCCATCGCCATCCGGATGAGGGTTGGCTCCCGGGAGGGGCATCGAACGTGGGAGCCGGAGCCCTCACCCGCCACTTCGATAACCGCGGCCTGGCGGAACTGACGCGGCGCGGACGCCAAAATCTGGTAGAGACGGTTCCAACAGTCCAGGCGTGCCCTCTCCGACAGGATCTTCGAGACCATCGAGCTAATGCAAGAGACGACAACGAAGGCACTCGAACCCCTATTGGGGCATCGATGCTCTTGATCGGCATTACCCGCAAATCCCCACCAAAAGAAGTGGAGCCGAGGGGATTCGAACCCCTGACCTTCGCCGTGCAAAGGCGACGCTCTCCCGACTGAGCTACGGCCCCGTAGGTGTTCCGGAGGATGAGTTTACGTCGCGGCCAGGGGTTATTCAACGCGAGAGTCATGCGCGGGGTACAATGTTTTTTTGCAAAGAGGCGTTCGAATAGAGGTGAGACAGAGAGATGGCTCTTTACGAATACAAGTGCGCCG
>JBFLXF010000330.1:0-3731 GCA_040757515.1 Actinomycetota bacterium | reverse complement strand
CTCGCGGGGCGGCGAGCGGGTGCTGGTCCTGGAGAAAGGCACGAAGCCGGGCGGCAACACGGCGCTCTCGACCGGCCTGATCCCCGCCGCGGGCACGCGCTTCCAGCGCGCGGCCGGAATCCCGGACGACACCCCCGAGCTGATGGCAGAGGACATCTTCAGGAAGAACAAGCACGGAAGCGATCCCGCCCTCACCACGCTGCTCTGCGAGACTTCGGCGGGGCTCGTCGAGTGGCTCGTGGACGAGGTCGGCTGCGAGCTGGTCTGCCACACGGACTTCCTCTACCCTGGACAGAGCCGGTTCCGGATGCACGGCCCGTCGCAGGGCTACGGCGCGGAGCTCGTCCGCCAGCTCGCAGGCGCTGTCCGGAGCGACCCTTCGATAGAGCTGCGCTTCGAGACCCCCGTCCGCGGCCTCGTGCTCGACGGAAACCGAGTGGTCGGAGTGAGGACCGGCGAGAACGCCATAGAAGCGGAGGCCGTCATCCTGGCGCTCGACGGGTTCGGCGGCAACCCGGAGATGGTGAGGGAACACCTGGGAGAAGAAGTGGCAGCCGCCCCCTACTTCGGCTCGCCGAACAACACCGGCGACGGAGTCCGCTGGGGCATCGCCGCGGGAGCGGCAACCGATCACCTGGACGCCTACCAGGGCCACGGCTCCGTGGCGGTCCCCGACGGCCCGCTCGTCACCTGGGGGCTCGTCATGGGCGGGGCCATACTCGTGAACCGCCACGGCCAGCGCTTCGGCGACGAGATCCGCGGCTACTCCGAGTTCGCCCGCGATGTGCTCGCCCAGCCCGGTGGTGAAGCCTGGGAGATCTTCGACAGGAGAATCTACGACGCCTCGCGCGGGACGCGCTTCGAGGAGGTGATCTCCGCCGGGAAGGTGGTGCGCGGCGAGACCCTAGAAGAGCTTGCCGCAGCGCTCGGCCTCCCCGCCGCCGGGCTGGCGGAGACCGTATCTGCAGTCAACCGCGTGGCTGGCGGGGAGGAGACGGATCCGCTCGGCAGGGTCTCGTTCGGCGAGGGGATCTCGGAGCCGCCCTTCTACGGCATACACGTCCGCGGGGCACTGTTTCACACCCAGGGTGGCCTGAAGGTCGACACCAGAGCCCGGGTGCTTCGGCCGGATTACAGCTCGATCCCCGGCCTCTACGCAGGTGGCGGCACGGCGGTCGGCATCAGCGGAAGCGGTGCCGCGGGTTACCTGGCGGGAAATGGCCTGCTCGCCGCCCTGGGGCTGGGCAGGATCGCCGGCGAAGCGGCACACGAAGGATAACAGGCCACCGGAACGTTACGGAGGACACCGTGAGCTTGCATACACACCGATTGAAAACGCGCGAGGACTACGTGTACATGATCGAGAACCGGTACTTCGCCAGCGTGGACAGCAAGAACCTCGAAGGTGTTCTCGACTGTTTTCACCCCGACGCGGCCTTTACCATACAATCGGCCTTCTCCACCCACGAGGGGAGAGACACCGGCATCAGGAAGATGTTCGAGGGCCTCTTCGAGCGGTACTCAAAGATCGTGCACCGGGACTTCCGGCACGTGGTGGACATAGAAGGTGAGTGCTGCGCCTCGCAGTTCAACGTCGAGAACGTCTCCGCACGCAACGGCACCGAGACCCGCCTGAGCAACTGCAACTTCTTCTACCTCGAAGGCGACAGGTTCAAGAGGGTTTACGTCTATATGAGCAGCGGCGTGAACACTCTAGGGTAGCGACGAGACACTCGCCCTGACAGCTCTACCAAACGTCTACCTGGGATTTCCCCGGTAAGGCGGTTCTTCCTGGCTTTAGAGCAGTTTTCACAGTGTCTGCGCCCTATGCGTCGCGTAGCCGCAGTGTCCGAAGAAACCGCGGGCGTCCTCGGACCTCACCGCGCCCAGCGCCCGGTGCGTGGCCTCAAAGAGGGCATCTAGGGTCCTGGCCTTCGCTTTCTTGAGGATCGCCTTCACTTTGGAGAAGGCCTCTTCTATGGGGTTGAGGTCCGGCGAGTAGGCCGGCAAGAACCAAAGCTCGCAGCCCCTATCTTCGATGAGCTCCCTTACGCGGCGGTTCTTGTGAACCGAGAGGTTGTCCATCACCACGATCTGCCCGCGCCTGAGCGAGGGGCAAAGCAACTTCTCGACGTAGATCCCAAAGGCCTCCCCGTCGGCCGCTCCCTCCATACTCATCGACGCCCCGATCCCTTCCGTGTCCAATGAACAGATGAGGGTGACGTTCTTGCCCCGGTTGCGCGGCGCTTTGCCGTAGGCCCTCTCGCCCCTCGGGGCTCTGGCGTAGCGTGGCACCATGGCAATGTTCGTCGAGCACTCGTCCACGAACACCAACCGCCTCGGGTCGATCGACCTCAGGCGCTCTCGCCAAGCACCTCGCGCCTCCTCGTCTCGCTCGGTGGCACCCAGCGATCTTTTTTTCGGCTCCATCCAAGCCCCTTGCGGATCGCCCGGCTCATCGTGGCGATGGACACCCTCACGCCTCGCTCTTTTTCCCACAGCTCGCAATGGCGCTCCAGGGTCGCCTCATCGTTCTCCCGCAGCTGCTTCCACAGGGCGTGCCGCTCCTCTGCGGTGGCGAGGATGCGCCGCTTGCGGCCCGTCGAAGTACCGGGCTGGAGGTCCTTCCCCTCAGCCCGTTTCTTGAGCCAGCGTTTGAGCGTCGCCAAAGAGACGCCGAACATCTCCACCGCCTCCTTCCGGGGTACGCCCCGGTCCACAGCGGCCAGCACCTTCAACCTCAAGTCCTTCGAATAAGCACCCATGCGCCATTCTCGCATGAAGCTCACTCAATTCGCAAGCCGCTCTAAGGCCCAAAAGGGGTCATATGGGGGATGCGTTCGGCTTGTCTGCGCCTCTAGACTACTCCGAGCGGAAAATATAAGCCGCTTGGGCGGTAGAGGCCGCGATCCTCGTCTCGCAGATGGGCACTTGAGACGAAGGGAGCCAGTAGTGCAACCGGCTACCGGACTCTCAAGTGCACTCATTCCGTGGGCGAGGAGAGGCGGTAGACCTGATGAGAACAGAGGCCGGACGAGGTGGCTACTGGCACATCCTCGTGCTGATAGCGGCGGTCCTTGGTGCGGGCCTTATCCCGATATCGATTCACGTGAAGCCGGCGGCGGCAGCGACGTTGCGGCCTGGTTTCCAGGATGAATTGGTGGGAGCATTTAGCAATCCTATGTCTCTGGCCGCCATGCCGGATGGGCGGATGCTCGTCGCCACAAAGCCCGGAGCCGTAAGGGTCTACAAGAACGGACAGTTCCTGCAGACGCCGGCGTTGAGTCTCTCGGGCAAGATGTGCACGAGCAAAGAGCGAGGCCTGAACAGCGTGGCGGTGGACCCCGACTTCGGGACTGCCGGGAACAATTACATCTACGTGTACTACACGTACAAGAAGTACGATGTGTGCCCGTCCGAAGATCCATCTAATCCCAAGAACCCGGTCAACAGGGTCTCGCGCTTTGTGATGAGTGGGGATACGATCGATGCATCGACCGAGAAGGTGTTGATCGACAACATGCCTTCGCCGGATGGTGGACACAACGCCGGGGACTTGAAGTTCGGAAAGGACAAGTACCTCTACGTAACGGTCGGCGACGGCCTCTGTGACTATGCGGGTGACTCTGGATGTGCGGGCCAGAACGACGCTGCTCGCGACGGGAACGTTCTGCTCGGCAAGATACTGCGCATCACGCGTGACGGTGCTATCCCCCCGGATAATCCTTTCC
>JBFLXF010000329.1:0-3767 GCA_040757515.1 Actinomycetota bacterium | reverse complement strand
GAATGTCTCCAAGCACCTACGGCTCTTGCTGGAGGCGGGGATCGTGGGCCGCAGGAAGCAGGGCCTCAACTCCTACTACAGCATCGCCGATGAGACGGTCTTCGAGCTGTGCGACCTGATGTGCGGCTCGATCCGGGGACGGCTTGAGGCGGAGCTGGGCAGCTTCTCGCGCAGTTCCTGAGCCTGCGCTCTAGAGCCATCCGGCGCGCTTGAAGAGCGCATAGAGCGTGAGAGCGAGCAGGAGCATCAGCGTCAGGGAGAATGGGTAGCCCCAAGGCCAATTCAGCTCTGGCATATAGACGAAGTTCATCCCGTAGATACCTGCTATGAGGGTTGGGGCGAAGAGGATGGCGGCCCAGGCGGAGATCTTCTTCATTTGGTCGTTCTGCTTTATCCCGGTCAGGGTCAGGTTCACGCTCAGAATATTCGAGAGAAGCTCGCGGAAACCCTCCACCTGCTCGGTGACCCGGAGTAGGTGATCCAGCACGTCGCGCAGGTACCTCTTCACCTCCGGGTCGAAGTCTTCGGCCTCCATGAGGGTTCGCAGACTGCCGACCAGCGGCTTGGTGGCCCTCTGGAACTGGATGACCTCGCGGGAGAGCTCGTAGATCCTGCGCGAGACCTCCGGGTTGCCGCTGAAGACGCCGGTCTCTATCTCGTCTATGTCGTTCTCGAGGCCTTCGACCACGGGGCTATATTCGTCCACGACCCGGTCCATGATCGCGTGCAGGACCGCCATCGGCCCCCGGCGCAGCACTTCCGAGTCCTGCTCCAGTTCTCTGTGCACCCGTGCGAGCATCGGGGAGTCGCCGTGGTGCACGGTTATCACGAAGTCCGGCCCGACGAAAACGTGAACCTCGTCGAACTCGACGGTCTCTGTCTCGTCAACGTAGGCAGCGGGTTTCAGGACCACGAAGAGAGTGTCGCCGTAGTGCTCGATCTTGGGCCTCTGATGCGCCTTGATCGCATCCTCGGCCGCGAGCGCGTGCAGATCAAACTCGTCGGCGACCGCAGCGAACTCCTTTTCGGTGGGCCGGTAGAGCCCCACCCAGGCCAGCCCGCCGCGCCGGCGGCATGCTTCGGAGAATATCTCCGAAGCACCCGGCGGCTCCGTGCGACGTCCGTCCACGTAGATGACCCGCTCTGCGATCACTGGCGGATGATAAGGCCGCGTGAGGTCTCCGGCAAAGTACCCGCGCGGCCACCGTGCCGCGGCTACCGCCTGCGGCCCACCAGGAGGTAGGAGATCGGGCCGACGAAGTTGACGAAAGAGGCCAGGGTCCAGGCCAGCTTGCTGCCCCGGATCTCCTCCTTCGGACGCCGGTAGATGTCTGCGAGCGCCGCCACGAGCAGTCCCACCTGGAGAACGCCGGCCAGCAGCATGCCGGCCCTCTGGCTCCGGCTCAACTCTTCCCAACGCTTGCGCTCCATCTCTCCTCCTTTTCGGTGATTCTATAGCGCACGTTGCTCACGCCGTATCAGGACCGGCCACACCGGCAACTCCTCGCCGCGTGCGGCGGCCTCCAGCTGCCGCGCCAGAACCTCCGGCGTGAGCCAGGCGTGCGCGACAGCCTCCTGCGCCTCCGGGATGCTGCGTACCCCGGCGCGCTCGAAGCGGTCGGAGATCACGGCCACCGTCCGCGCTCCGAGAGCGATCACGGCGTCGCGAACCACGCGTCGCGTCTCCTCATCCGAAGGCCGCCGTCCGAACCTGCGGCGCAGGGTGGCCGCCTGTCTGCGCAGATCTTCACCCGCTCCCGCACGCTCGTGAAGTTCCGCCGCAAGGCCGGACGCCTCCATGAACCGGCGGTGACACTCCCGCGCCAAGATCACGCCCTCACCCACCGCTATCCCCGAGAACGCCATCAGGTTGAGCAAGCCGACCTGACCGTCCTCCGGCCCGTACGGCGCCTCCCCGAGCCGGAACAGACGGTCCTCAGCCAGGCCCCCACCGCCGCCGTTTCTCGCCTCGCCGCCTGTCATGAGACGGATACTAGACGAGGCGCCGGACGCGACAATGAGCAGTACGGCCCATTAGACTGGGCAGGATTGACCATTATCCCAGAGCCGGTCGAGGTTGAGCAGTATTTGTCAGAAGAGTGACGCGCTTTGACCATGCGCCACCCCCTCCCCAAGCGTTACCTTTCTCCCTGCGAGCATCGGCCATGAGGCGCGCATGCCACGCTGGCGAGAGCTGTACAACGAAGAGAGCGGACCATGACCACCAGTAGCGCCGCCGGGAGACCAGAAACGACGCTCTGGCTGCGCTGGGTGCTCGCCAACTCTCTGGCCGAGACCGTGGGACTCGGCTCTGCCTTCGGGGTAGGCCTCGTCCTCTTCCCGTACCTGCAGGCGCCGGGCGCCCTCGTCGCCCTGGCGACGGCGAGCATCGCGGTGCTGGCCGGCACCCTCATAGAAGGAACGGTGGTCGGGACGGCGCAGTGGCTGGTACTGCGTAGACCGCTTCCGGGCATGCGGTGGCGGGCCTGGGTCGTGGCGACCGCTGCGGGAGCGTTCGTGGCCTGGACTCTAGGCATGCTGCCGGGCACCCTCATGAGCGCGAACCCCGGCACGGGAGGCACCGAGGCCGCCGAACCGGGCGAAGCGGTAGTCCTCGCCCTGGCCGCTCTCATGGGGTTGGTCGCGGGGGCGATCCTCGGCACGCCGCAGTGGTTCGTGTTGCGCCGTTACGTCCCGCGGGCCGCACTGTGGGTGCCCGCGAACGCTCTGGCCTGGGCGCCGGGGATGGTCCTGGCGTTCGTCGCCGCAGACTTCTCGTTTTCAGGTGACGTCGGGACGGTCACGGTCGTGCTCGCGGTCGCCACCCTCGCCGCCATCGGAGCGGTCGTGGGCGCGATCCACGGCGCCGTGCTGCTCTGGCTCCTGCGCAACCGGCGCTCTAAGCTACCACAAGCACCGCCGCGCCCTTGACCTTTCCGTCGCGCAGCGCCTCAAGCGCCTCGTTCGCCCGCTCAAGCGGGAAGGGTGAAATCTCCGTCCGCACCGGCACCTGCGGGGCCAGGGACAGGAACTCCTCGCCGTCGCGGCGCGTCAGGTTGGCGACGGAGCGCACGGCGCGCTCGCCCCAGAGGATCTCATATGGGAACGACGGTATATCGCTCATGTGTATCCCCGCGCAGACGACCACACCGCCCTTGGCGACGGCGCGCAGGGCGGCGGGGACCAGGGCGCCCACGGGGGCGAAGATGATCGCCGCGTCGAGCTCCTCCGGCGGCCTCTCGAAGGAGCCGCCGGCCCAGACCGCGCCCAGCTCGCGGGCGAATGCCTGCCCCTCCTCATCGCCGTCGCGGGTAAAGGCGAAGACTTCGCGCCCTTCGTGTACCGCCACCTGGCAGACGATGTGCGCCGCCGCCCCGAAGCCGTAGAGCCCGAGGCGTCCGGCGTCGCCGGTCATCCGCAGGGAGCGGTAGCCGATCAGACCCGCGCACAACAGCGGCGCGGCCTGCAGGTCCGGGTAGCCCTCCGGGATCGGGAAGCAGAACCGGGCATCGGCGACGGCATAGTCGGCGTAGCCGCCGTCGATCTGGTAGCCGGTGAAGCGGGCGTTGTCGCAGAGGTTCTCCCGGCCCGTGCGGCAGTAGCGGCACTCGCCGTCCGTCCAACCGAGCCACGGCACCCCGACCCGGTCACCCTCCGAGAACCGCTCCACTCCCTCCCCCACGCCCTCGACGACGCCCACGATCTGGTGCCCCGGCACGAGCGGCAGCTTCGGGTCCTCGAGTTCGCCGTCAACCACGTGCAGGTCC
>JBFLXF010000328.1:0-3771 GCA_040757515.1 Actinomycetota bacterium | reverse complement strand
CACGTCCCCGGGACGCCCGTGCGCCCTCACCTGCCGGGCGAACGCCTCCTCTGCGCCGTAGTCGTTTGAGATGGAGGTGAGGCTGGAGCCCTCGGTGTGCAGAGCTATCGCCGAGAAGGCGGGCCTGTCTTCCATATAGCGGCCGACGAGCTCGCCGGTGAGGTGCTGGGCTTGAGCCGCGCTGCCGCCGTTGCCGGCCGCAAGCAACCGCCCGCCACCCACCAGGACGCCGGCCAGGTGCCGGGCCCAGCCCTCGATCCTTCCGACCTCGGTCTCCAGGGAGGAGAGGACGGCGGCGAGGGCGGCGAGGTGGTCCCGGCTCGTCGGCGTGGTCCTTCCCTTCACCTGAGTACCTCCTCGCTGCAAGTGCGGCCCCGCAGGGCCGCGTAGACCTCCAGGGTGGCACCGGCGATTCTGTCCCACCCGTAGCGGCCGCGCGCTCTCCTTACGCCCGCGGCCCCAAGGGCCGCCCGACGCTCCGGATCGGAGAGCAGACCCCGCAGCGCCTCCGCAAGCCGCTCCGGACGGCGGGGCGGGACGTGCACGCCCGTTACGCCATCCACCACGGAGTCCACGAGCCCCCCGACGGCGGAGACGACCACCGGCACGCCGCAGGCCATCGCCTCCAGCGGCACGATGCCGAACGGCTCGTACCAGGGGACACACACCACCACGTCCGCCGAGCGCAGGAGGGGCGGCACGGCCTCGCGCCCCACCCTCCCCAGCAGCCGGACCCGGTCCTCGACGCCCAGGGCGAGGGCGAGTCTCTTCAGGCGGCGGGCCTCCGGATCGCTCTCCAGTCCCGGGGCCTCCGGGCCGCCCGCGACTAGCAACTCGGTGCCGGGGACGCCGGGGAGTGCACAGACGACGTTGCCGACGCCCTTGCGTTCCACGAGGCGGCTGACGACGACGAGACGGTGCATCCCCGGGGTCTTCTCCTTGGCCGGCCCCTCGGGCGTGAAGAGGTCGAGGTCCACACCGCAGGGAACGACGGAGATCCTGCGCCGGTCCGTCCCCAGGCGCAACAGCTCGAAGACCTCATCGGAGCAGGTCGCGATGATGCGGTCGGCGGAGGCGGCGATCTCCTTCTCCGCCGCGAGCCGCTCCGGAGGGCTGGTGTCCTTCTCACCCTGGTGCCGTCTCTTTACGACCCCCAGAGCGTGGAAGGTCTGCGCCACCGGGATGCCGAAGGGCCGCGCCGCCGCGAGCGCCGCCCTCCCGCTCATCCAAAAGTGGGCGTGCACCACGTCGGGGCGCCACTGTCTCCAGGAGCGACGCAGCTCGGCGGCGAAGGCGTCCATATACGGCAGAAGCTCGTCTTTGGGCACCGGCTCCGGCGGCCCGGCGTCCACGTGCTCGACGACGACGCGGGGCGCCAGCCGCACGCGCCGGGGCTCAGAGGGGTTCTCCCTGCGGGTATAGACGACGACCTCGACGCCGCGGGCGCCCATCGCGGCGGCCAGCGAGGCGACGTGTACGTTCTGCCCCCCCGCATCCACGCCGCCGAGCGCGGCCAGGGGGCTGGCATGCTCGGATACCATCGCGACCCTCATCTTCTTACCTCCGTGAGAACTTCATCCCAGTCGGCCAGGAATCTCTGGAGCCCGTAGCGGGAGATGGCGTATCTCCGGGCCGCCTCGCCCGCGGCGCGGGCCTCCCCGGGATCTTCGATAAAGCGCCGCAGAGCCTCCTCCAGCACGTCCAGCCTGGTGGAGATCACGCCGGCCCCGGACGGGACGGCCTCGGGCACCTCGGTAGTGGCGAGGGCCACGACGGGCATCCCCAGGTGCATAGCCTCTATGAGCGATAGCCCTAGAGAGGTCCACCGAATCGGGTGCAGGTAGACTCTCCTGCGCGCCATCTCTCGGTGCAACGCCGCCTGCGGCAGGTCCTTGCCCCCGAGCGACCCGGTCTTCATCCCGAAGAGGTCGACCGGCACGCTGCGGGCGAACCTCTCGAGAAGGTCCGTGCCCGTGACGCGCCAGCGCCGCCCGGGCTCGTTTATCGCGACGGCGGCGCGGGGCAGCTCCCCGGTGTAGCGGTGGCCGGGGTCAACGACGCCGTGCTCCACGACGCGCGTCGGGGTCGTCCCCGCATCCCAGAAGAGATCGTTGAAGTGGGTGACGTGGACGAGCAGCAGCTCCGGGCGGTCGGCGGCCGGGTGGCGCATCTCGTTTATGCGTCCCTGCGGGGCGTTGTGCTCGACGTAGACGGCGGGCACGTCCCGTCCCGGCCTCCGTCCGCCGAGCCACACCTCGGCGAGCCCGTCGAGCTCCCGCTCGCGCTGCAGGATCACCACGTCAACCTCTGCCTCAGCCGCCTCCTCCGGCGTCACCTCGACGGCGTTCTCGGGCCACGTGTAGGTCCGAGCCCTCCCCAGCCCGTCGGGGCCGCGGTCCGGGAGCACGGGGATCAGGTACTCGTGCCGCCCGTGCACGAAGGCGGTCGTCCACGCCCCGTGCACGTGCCAGAGAAAGACTCTCAACGCGCCACTCCCGCCCCACTCCTCTCGCCGACGAGCCTGTGCAGGACCGCCACGACCTCCCCGACGGAGACCCCGCTCATGCACGGGTGCCCCTCGACGGGGCAGACTCGCGCCCGGCAGCCGGCGCAGGGCACGTCCCGGTAGAGGAGCGCGTGCGGCACCCGCCAGGGCCGCCAGCGGACCTCCGGGACGGTCGGGGCGAAGAGGGAGACGACCGGGGTGCCGACGGCGGCGGCCAGGTGCGCCGGTCCGGTGTTCCCGACGACGATGGCCTCAGCTCCGGCGATGACCTCCGCGAGGTCAGCCAGGTCCGTCCTCCCACCGAGGTCCACGACGCCCTCGCGCGGCTCGCCCCCCGGCGCGGCGACGCGGGCGGTGAGCTCCCTCTCCCCGGGGCCGCCGGTCACGACGACCCTCCGGCCCTCCGCGCGCAGCGCATCCACGAGGGCGGCGTAGCGCTCGGGCATCCAGGCGCGGGCAGGGACGGAGACGCCGGGGTGGACGACGACGTAGGGCTCTTCGCCGACCTCCGGCGGCCTCTCGCCCCTCCGCTCCACGGCGAGGCGGCCGTCGTCGCCGGAGGGAAGCTCGTAGCCGGCAGCGCGCACGAGGCTCAGCGAGCGCTCGACCTCGTGGACGTCGTCGCTTATGCGGTGGCGGACGTCGAGGAGGGAGCCGGGGTAGTCCACGCTCGTGGCGGCGGCGAAGGGGACGCCGGCCATGCGCAACAGCAGGGCGAGCGGGAGCGGGCTCTGGTGGAAGGAGGTGAGGATCACGGCCCGGTCCACGCCGAGCGCCGAGACGCGCTCGATGAGGCTGAGCGTCTCGGTCTTGTCGAGGGGCGCGGGCTCGAAGGCGACCCAGGGGGCGTCGTAGACGAGCACGTCTTCCACCCCCGGCAACAGGCGCGCGGCGGCCTCCCCCTGCGGGCCGCAGAGCATCGTTACGCGCCGGGAGCCTGCGGCGACGGCCCTCACGGCGGGGCCGGCGAGCAGCACGTCCCCGGCGTTGTCCAGGCGGGCGACGAGGGTGTGCGGCCTCAACGCGCCTCTCCCAGTATGAGGTTCACGGCGGTGCGGAGATCGGGGGCCAACTCGTCGGCGGCCTCGACCTCCTCGGGGCGGGTCCTCCCGGTGGGGACGAGGATGGCGCGGGCCCCGGCGGCGCGGGCGGCCTCGACGTCGGAGCCGATGTCCCCGACGACGACGCAGCGCTCCGGACGGGCGCCGAGCTTTCGGGCGGCGCGCAGCACGAGCCCGGGCGCGGGCTTGCGGCAGCCGCAGCCG